>JACONB010000101.1 GCA_014323965.1 Prochloron sp. SP5CPC1
GGCACGGAGGATTTATAAACAGGCGTTTGAAGCGCTCATCCATACCGTGCTATCCTCTGCGCCTCTGTGCCTCTGTGAGCTTCTTTCCACACCGAGGGTCTGTCACCCGGAGTGAAGCTGGAAACAGGGCGTAATCAGAGGTAAACAAGCGGTGGATAACCACACTGGCGCTAACGGGGAGAACACCGGAATAACTTAACGTGATTGCGTAAGCAACCGCGTCAGCGTCCCGTCTTAAAAAAGGCCTAAGTCAAGACACTGTGTAGCCGTAAAGTAGCAGAAAAGAGACCGAAAGAATACTCGTAAGGCAGCTATTGAGCACTTATACTCCTGAGATGGTCATGGGTCAATAGATGGGTTCCAAGGGTTCGTAGCAATAGTTCATTCGGAACGAGTAAAAACTCACCGGACTTCCGCTGATACGGGTAGCAATGACCTGGTCGATGTCGGTAGTGGAGGCTGGATGACAACAGTCTTACCGGAAAGGTGAGGGTTGTTGCGGCGTAACTGCCGCCGGGTTTCATTAAAAGAGGTAGACAATGTTAACTATCAGGACGTTTGATTACAAGACAATACCGCAGCTAACGATTGTGCTGGATGCACTGCTTACAGTGTTTAAGGTGCAAAAGAAGGCGGACGATGCTTGGAAGGACTTGCCGTGGAAGAAATTTCGCAGGCATGTGTTCAGGTTGCAGAAGGCTATCTTTAAGGCCCAAAAGAACGGAAATAGGCATTGCATAGCTAGTTCCTACTTCTTCATGTTTCTATTATGCAACGCCATAAAGCTGAGGTCAAACGCGATGCTTTGACTGTTATTGCGCAGTCGGGCAGCCAAAGCGTTAGCCGTACGGCAGGTAACACAACTTAACACCGGGAAAAAGACTCCAGGGGTTGATTGGAAAGTAGCCCTTTCCGCCAAGGAGCGGCTGGACTTGTGCCAGTTGATACACCAGAAGTGGGATAGATGGCAGCACCATCCGCTCAGACGGGTTAATATCCCTAAGTCCAATGATAAAACCAGAGGATTGGGCATCCCAACGATAGCCGATAGGGCTTGGTAATGCTTGCTGAAATATGTAGCAGAACCGACATATGAGGCAACGGCGGGAGAAAGAAGCTATGGGTTTAGGCCTGGACGCTCAGCCCATGATGCCCAAAAACTCATGTTCAGCAACCTAAACAGGAGCAACAATGGGAAGGATAAGAATATCTTGGAAACAGATATCCCTAAGTGCTTTGACAAGATAAGCCACAAGGCAATGCTTGAAGGAGTAATCCTACCTAAAGAAGCCAAACAGGGGCTGAAGAGAGCAATAAAGGCAGGTGTAAAAGGAGAATATCCCTCCAGCATAGAAGGCACCCCCGCCCCCCGCCATTAATCAATGCCGGGGGCCGGGGGGAGTTATATCCCCACTGCTGGCAAACATCGCCCTAGATGGATTCGAGAACCTAGGGGCTGACCAAAAAGTAAAGACAGAATACACACAAATATAGCGGTAGAAACGCAGGTAAGAAACACCACAATTGGTCAGAAGGTATAAGGGGTATTAGGTATGCCGATGACGCCATATTCATTTGTAATTGCGGCAGCAACCGCGATAGCGTCCCCGGAGCTGATATCCAGAAGCTGCGGTGTGACATAGGTGAATGGCTAGCGAAAAGAGGCTTGGAAATAAATGAAGCTAAGACTAAGGTGAGTAAGGCAACGGAAGGGCTTGATTTTCTAGGATGGCATCATAGAGTAGATTCCAGAGGAAGGTTCAAGTCCACACCGAGCAAAGAATCATATATGCGCATCAAGGAGGCAGTAAAGCAGACGTGGAGAGACACTGGTGTACCCGATAAATCAGGGAAGAAAATAGACACCGAGTCCCGATTGAAGGCCATAGGCTCTAAGGTCCGAGGATGGAGGAACTACCACCAGTTCTGCGATATGGGTAAACACAGCTTGTGGTTCATTAGCCATTGGCTGTGGAAGAAGCTGAGGAAGGATAAGGCTAAAACAAAGCAGAAGGAAATCGTGAGACTGTTAAGTAAGAAAAAAGCCAGAACCCTAGTTCATTTTAAAGCTTCAGAAATAGAATCCCGGTTATCGACCGATAACCCCAATGTACCACAAACGAGCAAAGTTAAAGGTGCAACAAAAAGGATTTTAAGGAATGCCCAAATTAACACTGCTTTTCCTCATGTTGAATGTAAGGTCAACAAGCATGTGATGGTTAAGGGCGCTGTGAGTCCATAGGATGGAAATCTGACTTATTGGGTTAACCGGAAGTCCAAGCTCTATACAGGCAGCTCAACCGGACAAGCTATGGCTAGACAGAAGAACAAATGCGTACATTGTAACTACCCGTTCATACCAGACGACATTGTGGAGTTACACCACGTTGATGGAGACCATAATAATTGGAAGCCAAAGAACTGTGTCACCTTGCACCGAGAATGCCACCAGCATCAGGAGGTCCACAAGACCCGGATAAAGGAAGGTAAGTCTTGGAAGAGCAGCATAACAGCGATGAAACCGGGGAGCCGTGTGAGCGTAGATACGGCACGGTTCTAAGAGGAGGCGCTCCCTGGTAACAGGGACGTCGACCTCATCAGCTTGTCAATGCTATCTTTTATGTCGGCAAGTAATTCTTTCAATTCAAAGTTGATATCAGCCATTGTTTTCTGCTTCTCTTTTTGAGCTTATACTATTATAGTTCCGTTATAGGCGATCCCGCAGGTATCTGCATCCATGCACGCGCAGCGCCACTCGAAGGTGCTCGCGCCCTTTTTTTATCGATTATTCCGGCTCTTATAATTGTAACACTCCTTTCCACGAATCAACAACACTGAGATATAGAAAGAACACCCCGAACCCCATACCCCATACCTCTACACCCTAGCAATAGGCATGCGCCAACCAGTACCGAAAGCGCAATCGGTAATTTTCAATCCCGGTGGAGCCTGACGACGCTTAAATTCAGCCCTGGTAACTAATTTTATCACCTTATTTACCACTGCTAATTCATAACCTGCGGCAAGAATTTCACTGGGGGATTGAAATTGGTGAATAATGCGATGAATAATGTCGTCTAACACTTCATAAGGAGGTAAAGAATCTTGATCCATTTGATTGGGTTTCAATTCTGCGCTGGGAGGTTTAGCTATAATGTTAGGAGGAATAATCTCCCCATGGCGATTTAACCAACGACAAACGTCAAATACTTTGGTTTTCGGTAAATCAGCAATTACTCCCAACCCTCCATTCATATCCCCATACAGGGTGCAGTAACCCACCGCCATTTCTGATTTGTTTCCGGTGGAGAGGAGAAGGTAACCGAATTTATTGGTGATCGCCATTAACAAGGTACCCCGAATGCGAGATTGGATATTCTCTTCTGCTACTCCAAAGGTTGTTCCCGTAAATAAGGGTTCCAATACCTTATCATACACTGTCATCGCCTCCCCAATGGCCAGTTTCTCACTCCTAATACCCAAATTTTTAACTAAAGCCATGGCGTCTGTGATAGAATCGTCAGAGCTATAAGGAGAAGGCATTAATACCCCTAACACATTCACTGCGCCCATAGCTTCTGCTGCTATTGCTGCAACCAAAGCTGAATCAATTCCCCCACTCAAACCCAATACTACCTGAGAAAAGCCACATTTCTGAGCATAGTCTCTCACCCCTAATACTAAGGCTGACCAAATTTCTTCCTCTTCCCTTGCTCCTATAGGGGTAATTGTCTTGGAATGTAAAGTGCTTTCGTTGGGGTTAAATTCCAGAATCACTAAATCTGTCTGAAAACTCTGGGCGCGACAAGCTATTTCTCCGGTAGGATTAAAAGCAACACTGCCCCCGTCAAAAATCAAGTCATCGTTCCCCCCCACTTGGTTAGCATAGATAATTGGTATTTGGTAGCGAGTAGCACCATGACCCAGCATTGCTTCCCGCAACTTTTGCTTACCTAAACTATAGGGGGAAGCGGATAAATTGACGATGAGATCTAGTTCCAATTTAGCTAAATCGGCGATGGGATTAACTTGATAACTGCGTCTCCCCCAAAATTCCTCATCATTCCAAAGGTCTTCACAAATTGTCACCCCAATTTTTACCCCTGCCAGGGAAAAACAATTATTTTCTTTCCCCGGTGCAAAATAGCGGTGTTCGTCGAAAACGTCATAAGTAGGTAGGAGACGTTTGTGAAAGATTTGTGCTATTTTACCCTCAGTTAAGAGAGCAATACTATTATATAATGGTTTTTCTCCCTGGTTATCAGCTTGAGGATTTTTTTCAACGGTTCCCACTAATACTGCTAAATCTCTGGGTAACTGTTGGGCTAATTCTTGTAATTGTGCAGCAGCGGATTGAAGAAATCCCGGACTTTGGAGTAGGTCTCGGGGTGGATAACCCCAGAGAGAAAGTTCCGGTGTAAGTAGTAAGTGAACCCCTTCTTTTGCTGCTTGTTCTGCTGCTGCTAGTATTTTTTTGCTATTGGTGGTAAGATTACCAATAGTAGGGTTGAGTTGAGCAATGGCGATTTTCATAAATATAAATGATTTCTCTGAATATAGTCTCGCACCGAGGGAGCAATAACCCCTTCTAGTCTGCCTTCCCGATAAGCTGTGGAAGAAACAGCAGGAGTCTGGAGGTGAGGGATTGCCCATTTTACTCCCTGATGACTCAATATCTTTAAATCCTCCTGGGCAAGAATATATCCCTGACGGGGTATAATTAACAATTGTACCAGTTGGAGCAATATTTCGCTCTCATACCAATGGGAGATTTGCTGCACTAAATCAGCGCCTATTACTAAGGTATAATCAGACTCAATTCCCCAAATAGACATTGCTTTTTGGATAGTTATGAGAGTGCGGCGATCGCTCAACTCTTTCCACAACTGAAGATTGGGTTTTTCTAAATCAGCGATGGCTAACTGCAACATTGCTGTACGATGTTCCAGGGGAGTTTGTTCACCTTTCAAGGGATTATCCGCTGCCCACACCGCTACAATCTGGTAATGAGAGCATAACCAGTTCAGAATTCCTTGATGTGCGGTAGTTGGGGGATCGGCACTGGTACCAAACAGGGCAATTTTCATGCCTCCTATGTATTTTTACTTATAATCTTCATTACATAGTACCATTATTCCAGCCCCAGTAAAGATTTCTTAATATTTATTTAACATTTATCCCGATTGCTGGGGGAAGATGACATATAAGTTAATCAAATTATAAAGGATTGCAACAATCAGTGAACATTTGTTGCCAATTGAGCTACTGACTCATTCTTCTCTCTCATAATAGATAGTACAACAATTGAGGAACATATTATCATGGCTTTAACCAAACTTGTAGCTGACATGACTCAGTACATTTTACTTGCAGCCGCCCGCATTTTTGGTCCTGACGATGACAATTATCCCGTCATTGGGCTGCAACCATTTGAGGGGGAACCTTGCGAGCAATGGTTGTCTTTGGATTGGTAAGATATAACAGTTACCAGTTACCAGTTACCAGTTATAGCAATCGCCAAGGCGATTGCTATATATAGTGGTTACCAAATCCATAACACTTCCGCCCTGGAAATAGCAGTTAGCACGTACATACCAGTTACCAACTTTATACCACAATCATTAAGTAAATTTAATACCGGATATATCCAGGTAAAATCTATAAATACCTCAGGGCGCACTGCTATAACGTTTCTTTAATTTTGCTAGGGCGTTCTCAGCAGCTTGCTTTTCTGCCTCTTTCTTAGTTTTGCCTCTACCTTCCCCCAGGAATTTATTATTTACAGAAACTCTAGACGTAAACTCTGGCTTATTATCTGTTCCACCTGTTTGCTTCGTTGAATATCTGAGTAGCTCCTTTGCATTGGCAATATGTGCGTGAACAAATTCCTGCAATAGATTTTTTGAGTTTGAACCAACTTCAATAATGTCTAGAAGCACAGAGTCAAACAATTCTTCTACCAAGGGGCGAAGTGTTTCAATATCCCGATCATGATCTAAATAGTAAGCTCCCACAACTGCTTCAAAGGTACTGCTCAACAAATTTTTATTCCGGCGGCCACCTTGTTGAATTACACCTTGTCCTAAGCGCATTTTGGAGGGCAATCCGACTTGAATTGCGAATTTCGCCAGCTGTTCTTTATCAACCAGGGCTGCCCGTCGCCGTGTCATTTCACCCTCGTCCATTTCAAGCTCGGAATATAAATAATCACCACTGATGAAATTGAGAATTGCATCGCCAAGAAACTCTAATCGTTCGTTATCTCCTCTTTCACGAGGATTCTCATTGACATAAGATCGGTGAGTTAAAGCACGACGCAATAATTGTTTGTCGTTGAAAATTAAAAGTTGATGCATTTTAGTCTTTACCATCCGCAGATGAACGCAGATTAACGCGGATATTTGTAAACTTAGAGCTTATATGGTAGTCGTAACCTAATTGCGTCCCTTTGCGCCTTTGCGCCTTTGGATAATTGGTGGCTCCGGATGTGATTAAATATCCCCCAGTAGTAATGACAGGAATATTTTGTTGCTTGCGAAGCTGGTACAAATAGATTGCTTCCATCCATGCTAACTTAGCTTGGCGAAATTCCGACGGTTCCTCTTTGAGGGTTTCCCCGATTGCCCCACCAAAATCCAACTTTAAACTGGTATCTTCTGCCAAAGTTTGCTTTATGGCTTCAATTACCTGTAAGCGGTTCTGACGATAAGTCTGAGCAAAAGCTGGGCTTCCCTTTTCTGCTTCATTGGGCAATTCCCACACCAAATCATTTACCATATTCTTGAGTACTTTTCTCGTCCCCTTAAAATTGGCGATCGCCAAGTTCAATTTATCTGCTGGTAAAATGGTAGAAGCATAATTAGCAGCATTTTCAATTTCTAACTGCTGCTCAATACTACTCTTCAGTTTCCTATAAGTCCTACCGTTGGGTTCCATAACTCCATCTGGTGTAAAGGCAAAGTTTTGTTGTTGATACCCTAAGATAGCGATCGCCCACTTTTCTCTAGCTTTGCGCAGTTGTTCCTCATTGCTTTCTTTACCCAGAATAGCACTACTATACTGCAAATTCAAAAGATTATCTGGATCCAGATTTTCTCTCAGAGTTTGTACTATCTTCAAACTGTCGCCAAAATTGCGATTCAACTCCGAGACCAACTCTTTAATAACCCCACTGGTAACGTCAAAACTGTTGACAGCAGCATCTAATTTTCCTGGCGTTACTGAGTTGAGCAGTTTATCTCGCTTTTCTTCCCTAGATATTTCCGTTACTTTAATTTCCTCGGGGGTTCCCGTTTTTCCCACCCCCTCCCTATTCCACCAAAAATAACCCCCAGCACCAGCTAAGATAATTAATGCTAAGAAAAAAGTCGTGCCACCTTTAATCATACCAGTTCCAGATATTGACTCTCCATTAAGAAAGCACCTTGAGCAAAACGAACCCCCCAATAACCACCAGGACGGCGATCTATTACAACTCCTTCTTCTCCTACTGGGATAATATCAGCAGGACGTAGCATGGGCATTGGTTCCGCTGTCTTCAAATACTTAGGCAATGCCACTACTTTCACTTTATCCCCAACAGCTAATTTTTGCTCACTCATGGTATTTGCCAGATTTTGTGATGATATTGTTCTATGTTCTCATAAGAGTCATGGGTATGGTGGTGATGATGGTGATGTCCGTGACCATTTTCAACTCCCGCCACCATCCGAAACTTACACATTTCGCAGTTCATTTGTACTTGTCCCAACTGGGTTTCCATTTCTCGCTCCCGCAAAACATGCAGTAGTTGAGGCTGAATCCCCATTTCTGGTAGACATTTTATGACCATATTTAAATATTTTTGCTGCATCTCATTACATATTGCAACTACCTTATGTATTAGCACTCCTTTAAACAAAAAGTATGGAATAACAATAATGCGTTGGGGTTGATAAAAATTCGCCCGACGGAACCCCTCCTCTATTCTGGGATGAGTAATGCCGATAAAGCAAGTTTCCACGGTTTGATAGCCGCTCCCTTCCCAAAGAACCCGAGCCATTTTCGCCACATCCCCATTAGCATCCGGATCGCTAGAACCCCTCCCGACAAAAAGTAACACTGTTTTGTCACGAGTAATGCCTTGTGGGTTATGTTCAGGTGTATCCAGTTGATTCAGGCGATGGTGCCACAGTTGGAGAATGCCGGGAGTAATGCCAAAATGACGACCGTAGTGGAATTTTACTTCGGAGTGCCGTTGTCTCGCTTTGTCCAATTCATTGGTGACGTCAAACTTATTGTGCCGCGCCGCAAACAAAAGTATCGGCAGTACTGATAGTTCCCTATATCCAGACTCCACGCAATGGTCAACTGCATCTTGAATAGTAGGAGTGGTCAATTCCAGAAAGCCACTCACTACGGGTCGAGAATTGTCCAACTTCCCATAAGCGGCGACAAAATCCAGGAAAGTTTGTCGCCCCTGGTTATCTCTCGTCCCGTGACCGATAGCCAACAAAGGGCGCGGTTGTGGTAAAGGAGGCCATTTTTCCGAATCCAGAATCTGCATTTCTTAGTTTGTTAGGAACAATCGTGCTTTCCTATGTTAACGTGAGTTCGACGGACTGGACAAAGGTGAAAAAAAGGCGGAGACTGGGTTTGAACCATTC
>JACONB010000102.1:0-6464 GCA_014323965.1 Prochloron sp. SP5CPC1
CGAGGGGAATCGACAAGCGCGGGGAGTCCATGTATCCCGACGCTGACCCTACGGGTACAGCGTGGGACTTATAGCTCCCCGAACCCCTCAATAGTTAAAGACAGAACAGCACTTGGTTTAATCCAATATGAGGAGCGCAGAGGGAGACTAATTCCCCCCATGACAATCATAGAAAGCTCTTCGGGAAATACCGCTATCGGTCTTTCTATCTTCGCAAAAGCTAAAGGATATAAAGTAATAGCAATTTGTGACCGCTACTTGCCTGAAGTCAAAAAAACCAGGTTGAGAGCTTTTGGGGCAGACATTATTTTTCTCCCTTCTACTTCAATGGGAATGGATACGGTAGAACTTAGAATAGCGGTTGCTAATTATTTGGCAGACAAAGTTCCTAATGCCATCACTTTAGGGCAATACTCCAATCCAGGCAATCCAGAAATCCATTACCAAACAACTGGTCCTGAAATTTGGCAAGACATGCAGGGGGAAGTGAGTGCTGTGGTAGTAGCAGTGGGAACCTGTGGCACGATTTCCGGCGTAGGCCGTTATCTAAAAGAAAAAGATAAAAATATAAAAATTGTCGGTGCTGAACCAGAGGGTTCAATAATTTTTGGCGGCGAAAATGGGAAATATCTAGTGCAGGGAGGCGGACTTAGTTTTATCCCTTCAATATTCGATCCGAATGTTGTGGATATGGGGGTAAAAGTCAAAGATGCTGATTCCTTTGGTTACATTCGAGAGGTTGCACTAAAAGAAGGATGGATGCTTGGAGGAACGGGAGGAGTAGTTCTAGGCGGAATTAGACAAATAGCTAAACATTTTGGGCCGGAAGATAATATTGTTGGGATTATTCCCGATAGTGGGGAACGATACATAGACAGTTTGTTTAATGATTCTTGGATGGTTAATAAGGGATTTGCAGATAAAATTTACACTGGGAAAGTTAGCGATCCAAAGACCGTAGATGTTGCCGAGTCTATCGGCTGTTGTGTAAATGATATTCCCGAAGAAATAGGGTACACACTGGAAGATTTGTGCCAACGGATAAATTGAAAATTTTCTTTCCTTTAAGGAGGTGTCAAAGAGCATGAATTGTTGCCTTTTACTGTATTATGATAAGTTTCATACACCGTTACAGTTATTGGAAGGAAAATTAGCAAGATTTGACAAGGTCAGAGTTCTAGATATCTGTATCGATCAAGAGACATCAGAAGACCCGCTAAGCTTTGCTCAGGCTAATAGCTGGGAAGTAAAACAGATTGATGCTCGGGACAAGTTCTGCGAAAACTACCTCTTACCCGCTATAAAAGCCAATGCAGTTTATCAGGGTGGCTATTTGCTATCAGCGGCTTTGTCCAGACCTTTGCTGGCTGAGATCTGTGCTGAACAGATTACCGAAATAGGTGCTTCCACTTTAGTACATGGTTTGGCAGGTAACGATCAGATTCGGCTGGAAATGGCGATTCAGGCATTAGCCCCCCAAGTGCAAATACTTCCTGTTGCTGTTTTGCTTGGTAGCCAGAATAAAAAAAATCAGGAAGAATATACCATTAGTCAAAATATCTGGGGTCGCAGCATAGAAGCTGGATCGTTAAATAACCCAGCAGAATTACCAGTTAGAGAAGTTTTCCACAGAACAGGAGATCCCTATTTCCCTCAATCGTCCACGGAAATCCATCGCCTGCAATTTGAACAAGGATGTCCAGTAGCCCTTGATGGGAGAAAAATGAAACTCTCTGAACTATTGGCTGCTTTGAACACTCTCGGACATAAGTATAGTTTGGGGTTTGTGGACATGGTGGAAGATGGATTTGTGGGATTAAAAACTAGGGCAATTTACGAAGCACCAGGAGGTACAGCTTTGATTGCAGCTCACCGAGATTTGGAAAATTTTGTCTCTACTCGCAAGCAGAACAACTTTAAGCCAATTGTTGATCGAGCTTGGACAGAATTAATTTACGATGGCTATTGGTTTGATCCACAGCGAGAAAGCTTAGAAGCTTACATCAACGACATTAATCAATGGGTCAATGGAGAGGTTAGTCTCCTGTTCCGTTCCGGTGGAGTGCAAGTGCTCAGTAGGAACTCAGCAGATAATCTCTATGACGAACAGCAGGCAATCTACAGAGCTGGACAGGATTTTGGTGTTGAGTCTTCAAGGGCGATCGCCTACTCCATTTCTGCCCATATGCGGGCTGCTGTCAAAAGAAGCAAAAATCAAACCCGATAAGGAATAAATAGGGAATAAAATCAATAAGGAGAAACAAAAATGGAAAGAATAATGTGTCCCCCAACATATTTTGATATTGAGTATAGTATCAATCCTTGGATGAATGTCAATAATAAGGTTGATAAGAATTTGGCATTTAAGCAATGGAATGATTTGATTCGGATCTTGAATGAGCTGGGAGATACAATCCATGTTGTTGAAGCACTTCCAGGTTTGCCAGATATGACATTTTCTGGTGATGGAGGAATGGTTTGGAAGAAAACTTTTATTCCTAGTAATTTCCGTAACCAGGAGCGGCGGGAAGAAGTCCCACCTTACATTCATTGGTTCGAGAAAAATGGTTATCAAATATCTCCCATGCCAGAAGATTTAATTTTTGAAGGATTGGGAGATGTGGTTTTTCATGAAGGTTTAGCATTTTTCGGTTACGGCTCTCGCTCAGATGAAAGGGCAGTTGAACATCTCCGTGAAATCGTTCCTAATCTGAAAATCCTGGGTAAGATGGAAATTGTAGACGACCATTATTTTCACCTAGCAATGGCATTGAGCTTTATCGATGAAGATACAGTATTGTATTATCCGCCTGGGTTTTCAGAGGAATCTGTAGAGAATCTCAAAAAAGTCATTAAAAACCCCATTGCTGTTAGCCCAAAAGATGCTGACGAATACTTTGCCTGTAATAATCTGGTAATTGGTAACAAAGTTGTTATCGATAATTGTACACCACAACTCAGGGAAGACTTAGGCAAGCATGGTTATGAAATTATCACCTGCGATATGTCAGAATTCAAAAAAAGCGGTGGTTCATTGCGCTGTTTGGTACTGAGTTTTATGTAATGGATTGGAAACTATTCCATAAAGCTCATTGAACTAACAAACTATTTCAAGGAGTAACATTGAGCATGAAAATTTTAGGCGTGAATTGTGTCTATCATGAAACATCTGCTGCTTTAATTATTGATGGAAAAGTAGTTAATGCAGTTGAGGAAGAACGATTCAATCGATATAAACATGGTGCAGAAGCACGAGTGGATAATCCTGATGAAATCCCCTTGAATTCGATTCGCTATTGCTTGGAACAGGGGGGGATAAAGGCGGAAGAACTTGATGCAGTATGTTGTTCTTTTCACCCAGGATTGCGGGAAAAAGAATATACAGATGATCCTTATTCCCTTGAGGGAAATTGGGGTAGTTCTGAAGGGGAAAAAACTTTTATTTTGTATAAAGCCTTACAAGTCGATATTTCTGATTGCTTTCACTGGATACCTCATCACTTGGCTCATGCTGCTTCTACTTACTATCCTTCCTCATTTGAGAAAGCTGCTATCCTGGTTGTAGATGGTATTGGTGAATACTCCACTACACTCCTAGCTTATGGAAAAGGTAGTAAAATTAAAACCTTGAAAAAGCTCTATTTTTCCGATTCGCTTGGATTTCTGTGGGAAAAAATGAGCAAATTTTTGGGATTTAGTGAATATGATGCCTGCAAAGTAATGGGTCTAGCGGGTTATGGAAACCCTTTGAAGTACCGAAAAGAATTGAGTCTAATCATCAAACATGATGAAAAAGGATCTTTTTCAATTGCTGAAAATGTGATTCAATTCAGGCGAGAAAGCTTTGACGGCTTACTTTCTATATTCGGCAGTTTAAATAATGACGCTTCTGGTTTAACCGAGAAACATAAAGACATTGCTGCTGCCTTGCAAAATATCACCAATAGAGTGATGCTTTCTCTCGCTAACAGCATCTACGAGCAATATCCTTGTGATGCTTTGTGTATAGCAGGGGGTGTAGGTTTAAACTGCCAGAGCAACTGGATTATCAAGGAAAAAGGCCCTTACCAGCGCATTTACATCCCCACTGCGGCTCATGATGCGGGCACTTCAATGGGGGCGGCACTATATCATTACTACAATGCAAATTCTGCCAATGGTGCAGCTAATATCACCAGCCATGCTAGCTCAAAGATCATGCCCCATCCTTACTTAGGACCTGCTTTTAGTGATGATGAAATCGAGCAATTCTTGAAATCTAAAAATGTCCAGGCTAGGAAATCTGATAATTTGGAAGCGGAGGCAGCACAATTTATTGCAGACGGGAAAATCGTTGCCTGGTTTCAGGGTCAAATGGAGTTTGGTCCACGAGCATTAGGAAACAGATCGCTCTTAGCAGATCCGAGGAACCAGAATATTCGGGAAGTGATGAACACCAAGGTAAAGCACAGGGAAGTTTTTCGACCCTTTGCTCCCAGCATACTGGAAGAGGAAAGCTCAGAATGGTTCGCTCTAGGTAAACCTTCCGAAAGCTTATACTATATGCTGTTTGCGTGTCCTGTCAAACCAGATAAATTGGACAAAATTCCAGCAGTCATCCATGTGGATAATACAGCAAGGGTACAATTGGTGAATCAACAGACAAATCCCAAATATCACCAATTGATTTCGGAGTTTTATAAGTTGACTGGTGTGCCAATTGTCCTGAATACTTCCTTTAACGATAGTGAACCGATCGTGTGTAGTCCTGAAGATGCCTTGGCTACTTTTTTCAAAACTCGCATTGATGTCTTAGTCTTAGGTGACTATATCATTGAGCGGTAAAATACCAGGAAATGCCTGATTGGTTTCGACCGAGGTATTCTCCAAAATTAAATGGATTTGGATAAGAGGAACCTGATTTTTGCATATTAAACTTATATTATGCCTTAAACCCATGGTTTTCTCCTTGTTTGGGGTAATAAATTTGCCAAAATTGGGATACTTTCATCTGAACTAATTGATTTATATCGTATTTGGTTGGATATGTATCTATCATTTAAGTTAACTCAATAGCTTGAGCTTGTTATTATGACGAATCAATTGGAACTTCCACAACAAGAGAGCAAAGCAGAAACAGTGCTCGCATTACTTGCAATTTCTGTCGCCTTAGTTGCGGTCTCTTTTGCGCCGATCTTAATTCGATGGAGTGAAACTGAAATCAGCCCCAACGCCACAATCTTTAATCGCCTTTGGATCGCTACTGTTGTTTTAGTACTGTGGAATGGAGTTCTGGCTGTATATCACAAACTGGTCAGGAAAGAATCTAATCAATCGCAGACCGATACTCAAGAAAGTCTAGAACTATTGCTGACATTGGGAATTTTTTTTGGACTATCCCAAGTTTTCTGGGCTTGGTCGCTAACTCAGACCAATGTTGCTAACTCTACAATTTTCCACAATCTCACTCCGCTGTTTACGATTGCAGGAGGATGGCTGTTATTTGATCAACAGTTTGATAGGAAGTTTCTCATTGGTGCGACAATTGCAATGGGAGGAGCAATTGCCCTTGGCATTAGTGACCTACAAATCGATCCAGACAAATTGCAAGGTGACATAGTTTCATTAATCTCTGCAGGTTTATATGGAGCATACGTGTTAGTTGTCGCCAAACTGCGAAGTAAATTTACTGCTACCACTATACTGCTGTGGTGTAGCGGGAGCGGAACTGTGTTTATTCTCCCCGCTCTCCTGTTTACCAATGATCAAATTCTACCCTATTCTTGGAGGGGCTGGCTGGTGATAATTGGTTTAGCTGTCATCTGCCAAGTGTTGGGTCAAGGACTTATCGCCTATAGCCTTAACAAGTTATCATCAGGTTTGGTTGCTCTATTCCAACTGCTCTATCCAGTCTTGACAGCGATCTTTGCTTGGATAATTTTCTTAGAAAGGTTAAGTTTCTATACCTTGCTAGAGTTTGCTGTAGTTTTGTTGGGCATATACCTAGCTAAATCTAGCCAATATGCTATTAAGTAATTAGACCTGATTACTCTGTAATATAACTAATTATAACTATGCATCAAGGATTCATCTAACTCCTCATAATCTGGTAGCTTCGCCTCAATCTCTCTCCCTTGGCGAATGATCCGACGATCGTGCTGGGACCGAGATAACAATTCACTAAAGCTGCGACCTCGGAACAGAACTAAGTTTGCAGGTTGACCAATGGCGATCGTTCCCAGTTGAGCCTGACCCATTAAACTTGCGGGAGTTTGAGTCACCACATGGGGCCATGCCCCATAGGAATGATCCAGGTGGGCAATGCGAACAGCTTCCCGAAACACCTCTAGCATGTCGTGATCGCCAAAGGCATGAAATGAATCGCGGCAGTTGTCGCTGGCAACAGCCACAGGAACCCCCGCTTCGTTTAACTCATGCAATGCTGTGATTCCACGCCAGCGCGGGGTACGCTTATTTTTGCGCTC
>JACONB010000102.1:6499-11114 GCA_014323965.1 Prochloron sp. SP5CPC1
TTTTGCGCTCCTGCAAATACAAATTGCACATTGGCAAACTGACAATGCCTAGACCCGCCTCTTTGACCAAAGCAATGGTTGAAGCAGCAACCTCTGGCAACTGTACCGCTAAGCTACAACAGTGCCCGCGAACCACCTGTCCTTGAAAGGAGTGGCGCAGTTTTGCTGTGGCGACTTGATGGGGACCTCTATCGTCGGGATTTCCACTTTCATCCACATGCAAATCCACATCAAGATCCCGGTCTTGAGCCAGTTGGAAGAGACGAGCAAGACCGGGATTTGCATCTGTTTGGCTAAACAACACAGCCCCCAAAACCCCTTCTGCGGCGACAACGCGATCAGCTAACTGTTCCCCTTCTGACGTCAGGTAATAGTCTAATGGCATCAGACTAACGGCTTGGAGCAGGAGACGACCGCGCCATTGTTGCCGTAATTGTTCAAACACAGGCCAGACAACCTCAGTCAGTGGGCCCATGGAGCCCAAATGAATCCGAATGGCTTGGGTACCGTGGGCATAGCTGCATTGGAGACCAAATTCCATGCGTCGATACACATCTTCAAAGGTCCAATGGTGGGTGGCGTCTTGAATGATCGCTTGCAATGCTCCTTTAAAGCTGCCGTCGGGGTTGGGCGATCTGGGCCAACTGTGCCCTTTGTCCAAATGGGTATGCATATCCACAAAACAGGGCCAGACTTGACCGCCTTGTTGATTGATCGTTGGCAGGTCTGCCGTTGAAGCAGTTCCCCCTGGCACAATTTCCATGATCTTGCCTTGATCAATGTACAAGTCTACGATCACTAAACCTTCCCCTGTCTGTTGCTGCTGCAACTGTGATATAGGCTGTTGCAGCAGGGATAGGGAGACTTGGGCATGGGTCAACCAATAGGAATCTGTAGTAATCATTTCGCAGCAATCATAAAGAGGGCTTGTCAGCAAGTGTCAATAGATCTCAAATGGTCATAAATAATCGGTAAAGTATTAGCAGGGGTCAAAAAGTCAGGCCATTTCGCACAGAAGAATAACACAGAAATCAGAGCAAAGGGACACCTCCTAAAAATTAAGTTTGGCTAGGTTCATAGTGAGCCTGAAGAGGAGTGGTCAATTTACCCATCGATTCCCCTTGGAGTTCGAGACGCAAAGAATCATGGACCACCCCACCAGACCAACCCGCCCAAAGCGCTATACCACCGGGGGATTTTTTCGCTACACTATGATGGAACGATAGGATAAGGCTGTGAATGATAATAACTCTGGTTTGGGCTGTTTCCTGACTCTCTTGCTAATAGGTTTATTGCTGGGGTCAGTAGGTCTGGGTGGGGTGGTCAAAGGTTTCTTTATTTTGCTGGCTTTGCTGTTGCTGACCCCTGTGATTGCCTTCTTTGTCTTTCGCTGGTGGTTGCAAAGAAAACTAGTTCAAGACCAATGTCCAGCCTGCGCCTACGAATTTACTGGTTTTGCTGGGACGAACTTTGAATGTCCTAACTGTGGTGAACAGCTGCAAGGGTCAGGGGGACATTTTACTCCCTTGACAAGTCCGGGAACCATCGATGTAGACGCAGTAGAAGTTTCGGTACAACAGTTGGAGGAATATAAAGATGGATAATCAAGGAAAGAAAGACTGGAAACAAAGACTTCAAGATTTGGAAGCAGAAATCAATCAAACTATACCAGAAAAAGCTCCCCAAATGCCAATTGCCCTTTCGGAACGAATCAGAAAATTATTGGTCTCTGCTAAAGAATGGTTTAATGTTCTTCCCACCCCAGGAAAAGCAGTAGTAGTCATAGGAGGAGGACTCGCGGGACTTTCTTTGTTAAACACTGTTTTGCATTTGGTTACTTCCTTGCTGACTATCGGTGCCCTAGGGATGGTAATTTACCTTTTGTACAAGTTCTTTGTGGCGAATGTACCCGAGAATAAATAAGAATAGGGTTAAAACTTGGGGAGTTAATCTTTGGGAATGGCTGCGGCAAAATAAGGTCATAGCTCTCCCTCTAGCTGTATTTGCTGGTATGAGTTTGATGATGGCAACATTTGTCGGCACTCAACTTTATATTCAAAGAACCAAACATCAGCACCAGTTACAAGAACGCCAAGATAAACTATTCTTGACCCTGGTACAGCAGTTAAGTTCCACAGAAGGGGAGCGTGAGACAGCAATTTTTGCCATGGCACGACTGGACGACCCCCAGGCTGTAACGACCTTAGTGGATTTGCTCTCTCAGGAAACTAGTCTTTATTTGATGAGTACGATTCATCAAGCTCTGATTAATAAAGGCACCACTGCATTGGAACCCTTAACCATTCTCAATAAATCTCTATCTAAAGATTATTTGTGTTTGCAGCAGTCTGGTGACTTGTCAGAACAACTTGAAATAGCCAGACGACTGCGGTTCACTAAGGAGGCGCACCGCTTGCGGATCCCTGCGGGAGCGCCAAAATCCTGACCTTCTACAGCGGTAAACTCCACTCTGCTAATCTGGAAGGTGCGGACTTAGGAACGAACCGTAATGAGATAGCACAATTTGCTTTAGTTTTAGAGGGAGTTGATTTGTCTGGGATTAATTTGCCCAAGGCGATTCTGGATAGAGCTAATTTGAAGAATAGCATTTTCTCTAGTGCCGGGAAAGATGGGCGTGTTGGTACATTAGACGATGAGATTGCAAATCTGAGGGGTGC
Organism: Prochloron sp. SP5CPC1; assembly: GCA_014323965.1. Taxonomy (GTDB): domain Bacteria; phylum Cyanobacteriota; class Cyanobacteriia; order Cyanobacteriales; family Prochloraceae; genus Prochloron. The sequence goes on from JACONB010000102.1 coordinate 9,178, forward strand.
AAATCTCACTAATGCTCACTTGACTGGTGCTCTAATGAGCTACGTCTCCCTGGAAGGTAGTAACCTCATGGGTGCTAGTCTGGATCGGGCCAATTTAGCCAACGCTCAACTAAATAATAGCAACCTCAGCAGCGCCCGACTAATTGGCGCCCAGTTGCAGCAAGCAATGTTAGCAGGTGCTAGTCTGACAGGAGCCAATTTAGGGGTGGTTCAATTGTCCCAGGCTAATTTAGTCGGTGCTAACTTGGGGCAGGTGAAAGCAGTGAGTGCAGATTTGACAGGCTCCGATCTTGCCGGCTCTACTTGGTATGGAGCAGATATGAGAGAAGCTAATTTGAGCAATACCAATCTTACACTGGCCAATCTCAGTTTTGCTCAACTGCAAGGAGCGAATTTGAGTGGAGCTATATTGACAAATGCAAATTTGGAAAATGCCAATCTCAGTGCTGCTGATTTAACGGGAGCCAATCTCGCAGGGGCTAATTTTCAGGGAGTCATCTTCCTTCTCAGACCGTTCCTCGGGGAAGAGCAATTTCTTGCTGCACGACCAATTGCCGATTCAGTCGCCAAGATTAAAGGTGTTAATTTTGCTCAAGTCAGAAATTTAACCTCCACCCAAATTGACTTTATCTGTGCCCACGACGGAATTCATCCTCAATTTGACACTCCCCCGGTTTCGCTACGCTAAAACCGGGGGATTCTTGGCTCAACGACCGGATTTAACTGCGCAGGATTGCTCCAGCGCAGCCAGTGACCCAATCTCCCCAAGCGTATGACTTCCGGTGTGCCCCACCGTAGTTAGTCCTTTTTTCAAGATGTTGATGGCCGCGTTTACATCCCTATCAGCCACATACCCACAATGGTTGCAGACATGTGTTCTGCATGAAAGGGATTTTTTAACGATTTCATCGCAGTTAGAGCATTTCTGGCTGGTGTAGTGCGGGGGAACGGCGACCGTTACCTTCCCGTACTTCCTACCAAAGTGCTCTAGCCATTCTCGGAACGTGTACCATCCTGCATCACTTATGGATTTTCCTAGACGTCGATTTTTGACTAACCCTTTTACATTTAAGTCTTCATAGGCTACCAAGTCGTTAGATTGGATTACGCAGTACGCAGCTCGCTTGCAGTACTCTTTACGTTGCCTACTTACTCTTAAATGCTTTCGGGCATATCGATTCCTAGCCTTGTGATAGTTATTGGACTGTGGTTTTACCCCTCTTCTATACTTTTTAGACTTCTTACGGTTGGCTCTATTCAGCTGGTGTTCTGCTTTCCGATAGAATTTTGGAGACTCCCACACCCCTGCTCCTGCGCAGCCGCGCCTGAGCAGGCCATGGCTGTCTGCAATGAAGTATTTCAGACCTAAATCCAAGCCTATGGTCTTGTGGGTTGGTTTCGTCTCCACCTCTACATCTACTTTTACGCAAAATTGAGCATAGTAGCCATCAGCTCTCCTGACCAGGCGTACTCGCTTAATCTGGTCCCTGGAGTAGTAGGCTAAGTCCCAAGTTCCCACCAGCTTTAGCTTCCCTATCCCTTTTCCATCGGTGAACTTGATGTGCTTAGGGTCCAGGAGCTTCCAACCACTGGTCTTGTATTCAACTGAGCGGCAATGCTTCTTGAATTTGGGATAGCCCTTTTTGCGCAGCTTCTGCTTCTTACAGTTATCGAAGAAACGGGCAATCGCAAACCAACACCTCTCCACAGAAGCCTGACAGGCCGTAGAATTCAAAGCTTTGACAAAGGCAAATTCTTGCCGCAACAAAGTACTGTGCCTATACAACTCGGCACGACAAGTTCCCCTATTATCTATCCAGTGCCGCAAGCACTTGTTACGAATGAACTGAGCGGTCCTGATAGCCTCATCGATTGCGCGGTATTGGGCTTCTTTGCCTTTTAGTTTGAATTCCAGGGTTCTCATATTTTTACTCTAG
>JACONB010000103.1 GCA_014323965.1 Prochloron sp. SP5CPC1
TGTTGGGTTTCGTTTCCTCAACCCAACCTACGGTAATACTGCTAATTGGGTAATTCGGATCGCCAACCCACTGTGCTATATAATGATATAATAAAAAAAAAGAACAAACCCATGGGAAAACGAGCTAAAATCAAAAAGCAGCGTAAATCCGAACGTTCCCAGTCTCAGACTACCACAGAAGAGCAAAACCCACCACCATGGATACCTTCTTGGTTGCAAAAACGGTTCCCCAACCTGAAAATTAGCTTTGTTGAATTAATGGTTTGGTCAATTATTTTCGGTGTCAGCACTGCTATTATACTTAAACCATTTATTTATGTTATTACGTAAGGAATTCACAAGATGGCGAAAAAGCCCACCAGAGCCACAATGTCCCAGAGTTGGAGCAGATCCAGACCCCAACCCTATAAAGATATGAAGAAAACTCAGATGAAATATTATATGGATGCCAAACTCATCGAAGTAGGAGTAAATCCTAAAGATGTTATTTATCGCTGGTCCGTCAATAATAATGGCACCCAGGAAACCTGGACATGCAGTGCTTACTGGGGGGAGTCGAAAGAAAGACTGGAACAACAGTAGCTATATTATAGGATTAAATCTTACAATTCCCGGGAATATAATTAAATGGCTTATTTGTGGTTCAAAGCATTTCATCTCATTGGTATCGTCGTCTGGTTTGCGGGGTTATTCTACCTCGTGCGACTCTTCGTTTATCACGCAGAAGCGGAAGCAGAACCGGAACCTGCCAAAACCATCCTCAAAAAGCAGTACGTCCTCATGGAGAAACGTCTCTACAGCATTATAACCACCCCAGGGATGTTAGTGACAATAGTAATGGCGATCGGCTTAATCTCCACGGAACCAGAGGTATTAAAATCCCCTTGGTTACACGTCAAACTAGCATTTGTTGCCCTCTTAATCTTCTATCATTTCTACTGCGGCAAAATGAAGAAAAAGTTAGAACGAGGGGAGTGTCAATGGACTGGTCAACAGTTTAGAGCATTAAACGAAGCCCCCACCCTCCTCTTAGTAGTCATTGTCCTTCTCGCTGTCTTCAAAAACGGTCTACCCTTAGATTTAACTACCTGGCTAATTGTAGCCTTGATTATCTCCATGGTAGCAGCAATTCAACTTTACGCCAAAAAGCGAAGACAAGACGCGGAAAAACAGTTATCAGTAACCAGTAACCAGTAACCACGTGACGGTGGGCAATGCCCACCCTCCCTCTGCGCCTCTGCGCCTCTGCGTGAAACTATTCCCCTACACCCTACTATGCCCCAGTCTCGCCTAATAATCCTCTTTATCGGTCTGTTCATCATCCTCTCCATGACGATCTGGTTGGTGAGTTCCCTTTACAGACTGTTTATAGAAGTTGCTTGGAATGCACCACTGCTAGCTAATTTACTAATATTACTGATTATAATATTCTTGGGGTTCATCCTCTTCGTTTTCCTCAACCATTACTTCAACTTCTCTAACCCTAAGAGTTACCGCAAAACCAGACAACCAGTTAGAATACCCCAAGATAAGATGGAAGCTGCTACCACCACCCTGGACGCTGTCAAGCAGCAAGTAAAGCACATTCAAGATAAGGTAGCCCAACAAGCTTTACTCAGTTCAGCCGGGGAAATAGAGGAAAACCTGGCCAGGAGAGAACTGCAAGTAGTCGTGTTCGGTACTGCTTCTGGGGGTAAGACCTCCCTTATTAATAGTTTAATCGGGGAAATGGTGGGGAAGGTGGAAGCGACCATGGGAACTACAGAGGTAGGGAAAACTTATCGTCTCAAACTGGGGGAGGGAGTTCGTGAAATTTTGATTATGGACACACCAGGAATTTTAGAAGCCTCTGCTGAGGGAACCCAGAGGGAAGGGTTAACCCTCCAATTGGCAACAGAAGCTGATTTGTTACTCTTGGTAGTAGATAATGACTTGCGACAGTCAGAATGGAAACCTCTGCAAGCTTTAACGGAAATTGGCAAGCGATCGCTCTTAGTATTTAACAAAATCGACCTCTATCCGTCCGAAGAACAAGAAATCATTCTCACTCGGTTGCGGGAAAGGGTAAGAGATTTTATTTCTCCAGCAGACGTGGTTCCTATTGCTGCTAACCCCCAACCAGTTCAGTTACAGTCTGGTGAAATTATCGAACCAGAACCAGAAGTGCTACCCTTAATTAAACGGTTAGCGGTAGTGTTGCGGGCGGAAGGAGACAACCTACTGGCAGATAATATCTTATTACAATCGGTACGTTTAGGGGAAGAGGCCCAAAAGATAATTTCCAAACAGCGACGACGCCAAGCAGAGGTGGTAATTCAACGCTATCAATGGATCAGTGGGGGAGTAATTGCTGTCACCCCTTTACCTGTATTAGATATGTTAGCAGCAGCAGCAGTGAATACCCAAATGGTGGTAGAAATTGGGAAAATCTATGGTTGCGAATTAAATGGGGAGCGCGCGAAAGAATTAGCTATGTCCTTAGGTAAAACCATGGTGAGTTTAGGAGTAGTGAAAGGTGCGATAGAATTGCTAGCCAGAGCGCTGCAAACTAACTTTGCTACCTATTTAGTGGGAAAGGCAATTCAGGGGGTGACAACAGCTTATTTAACCCGCATTGCTGGCAAAAGTTTTGTCCAGTATTGCCAACAAGATTTAGATTGGGGAGACGGAGGTATAAGTGAGGTAGTACAGCAACAGTTCCAATTAAGTCGCAAAGATGAATTTGTCAAATCATTTGTTACCGATGCTATCCAACGTGCTATTATACCTTTGCAAGGAAAAGAAGAAGTTGAAGAAGAGTGGCAGTATAAAGGGGAAGATGATTGGGAAAAGCCAAAAGTTACCTATCAAGACGATTGGTAGGTTGGGTTGAGAGACGAAACCCAACAAGAGCGCTGCGGGTGTAAAAAAAACAGGCAATAATTGCAATAGATTTGCAATAGAAATAGTCTTTATTGATAAAAACCGAGACCTGCCTACTTTTTGCCCACCCTACATGCTATTGTTGTGACATTTTGTTTAGAGAAGAGGCGATGGAAGCCAGGTTTTCCGCCCATTTTACTCTATCATTGTTAAGAGACTGAATCATCTCAAACATCGTCCCCCGGTCCTCAATCAACTTAGCCACTCCTTCCTTGGTTATTTTAGCAAAATCAGCTAGTTCCCTCGTTAACTGAGCAACTTGTTTACCCGTTTGGGCAATTTGTTTGTCAGTAGCTTGTCTTTCCCGCCGCAATTGGGCGATCGCGTCACTATTAGCTTGAGCACTGCGAGCAACCGAATTAACCAGTTGACGCATTTCATTCATTTCTTTAGTACTCGTCTCGACGTAATTAGCAACTAGAGCTTCCAGGCGATCCAGGCGATCGTTTGAATTGGATTGATTAGAATTCATGATGATTTTGATTAAAATTAATGGCTGGTTAGAAGAGCATTGCCTACCAGTTACCTGTTATTATTATACAATTGTTGGTGGGCAAAGTCCATATTAATTTCAACTTTTCCACCTTGCACACCCTAAATCCTATAAATTACTAGTCAGGTAATTGGTATTGCCCTACTATCTGTTTAGCATATTCTGGCACGTGATCATTTAACTTTTCGGGATGATTACGCTTGAGGTATAAATAATTGCGGGTAAAGTGAGAATCAATCGAGAAACGGGCATATTCCAAACCCTTGGGACCAATTTTTTCAATCACTACCCCCATCATTTTAGCAGCCCACAGGGGTAAAGTCACCCCTTTATCATAGGCGGGGATACTTTGCTGTACTGCTTGTTGGCGATCGCCTTTAGACATGACAGCCTGAGTATCCAGTTTGTCTTTTACCAAATCCAACATTTCCCGTCCCAAATTATTTCGGACTACAATCCATTGCCAACCAAAAGGGGCACCCATATAACCCACCACTAAATCTGCCAAACCGTTAACATAGTCAAAACAACTCATGCAAGAAGGAGCAAAAACATTTTTCAGTTGGTTAGTTTTCAGCCCAAAGAAAGGAACTTTTTCAATCGAGCCATCTTCATGTTTGAAATGAACCCGAAAGTCTTGCATAAACTCATAATGTACCACCGTATCCGGCGATTTGCTGGTAGTTTCCAGGAACTTTTGCAACCCAGCACGAGTAACATTATCCACACAGGGAGTGCCTAAAACGTAAAGTTTTTCCAAGCCCAACTGCTGCTCTACTGCTCGTAATGCCTGAATTTGGCAGCCCACACCTATGACTAACAACCGTTTCATCCCCGACTCTGCCACTTCTTCTAACACAGAAAGATTGGGAGAGAGGGTGGGTTTATTTACTTTAGCAGCCAGGACTTCCTCTGGGGTTCTAGCAATAACGGGCATGGGGGCGAAGCGGTCTTCTTTAGTATTCTGAACACAGACAACCCCTTCCACTATACCAGCCGTGAGCATTTCACAGGCAATCGTACTCACAATTCCCGTCCACTGAGCACCGGGAATGGGTTCTTGTTTTCGCGCCGCCATCATCTCTTGATGGACGCCAAAATAGCGCTCATCTTCTGAATTTAGGTTGCGACTGCGTCCGTGGTGTTCCTCCTCCAGTTCCCCAATTTGCTGATTGAGAAAAGCGCAGGCTTCCTTGACATAATGGATATAATAGGTATCACAGAGACCGCACTCGCTACAAAGTTCTTTTGCGGGACGGCGGCTACCCGGTTTGATTGCTCTTGCTTTTTGGTGGGGGAAAACTTTCATATTTTATTGGCGTTTATCTGCTGTTCCCTAAATATGATATCCTTTACTTACCCTATAATCAAGAATCTAACATGTCCTCTGGTTGGTTAGAACATAGTGTACAAGTTGAAGTAGAGGCTCCCATTGAGCTAGTGTGGAATCTTTGGTCAGATCTAGAGCAAATGCCCCGTTGGATGAAGTGGATCGATTCAGTCCATATCATGGAAGATAAACCAGAAATCTCCCGTTGGCAACTAGCCAGTGGGGGCTTTGAATTTAGCTGGCTGTCCCGCATTTTAAAACTCGTTCCCCAGCAAATTATTCAGTGGGAATCAATTGATGGTTTGCCCAACCGAGGAGCAATTCGTTTTTACGATCGCCACACCAGCAGTATTGTTAGGTTAACTGTTGCCTATGCTATTCCCGGCATTCTCGGCAAATTAATGGATAATCTTTTTTTAGGGAGAATAGTTGAATCCACGATTCAGGCTGATTTGGAAAGATTTAAAGATTACACTCTAAAAATTCAAGCCCAAAACTAAAACTGCTATAATATCATCTTACAGTCCATTGTGGAGAACAAAAATCGTGAGTCAAAAAATCAGCATTACCAATGATGTTCTCTTAGAAGAAAAGAAAAGAATTTTTCTCAAAGAGCTTGCAGCGGCTTACGAGGAGCAGGCTAACAGTCCTGAGTTTCAGGAAGAGATTGCAGTTTGGGACGTGACGGTGGATGATGGTCTAAATGCCTAATAGGAGTATTTAGTTGGGTGGGCAATTGTGACAAAGTTTGGTCCCCTATTATGAGAGTAAATTGATTATTGCACACGCCTTACCAGTAGGGGCTGAGAGTATGAGGAGATTAATTGGATTAATTCTCTCAATCACCCAATCATATCACATCCGGTTAAATGCTTATAATAAAAAATTCAGAAACTGTAGGTTGGGTTGAGGAACGAAACCCAACAGCATCAAGACCTGTTGGGTTTCGCTTGCGCTCTACCCAACCTACACTTATTTGGATATACGGATATGATATCACTCTATCACCCTATCAATTCTACCACAGGTCATCCCCATAAAGATTAATAGTTAGTTCTGATTTTTCCCTAGGAACAGCAGTAATGCAAGCGCAAATGGGGGTACCATCATCTAACTCAACTTCGCAAGCGTGACAAGAACCCATCAAACAGCCAGTGGGAATAAATATCCCTGCTCTTTCTGCTACCTGGAGTAGAGGTTCTCCAGGTTCCGCTTCAATGGTTACTTCCTCCGGCAAAAATCTAATCTTGACACTCATTATTTTCAACTTGAAAATTACTCTAAAAGTGGTTTTAAATCCAAATGTTCTGCTACCCTATCAGCGATAGAATCTAACACCGTTTCTCTCTGTTGGCGGTAGTTAGGAACGACCGTAGGAAGAGATAGCAGTCCTCGCTGTTGGCGGAGGTGATTTAACCAAGACCTGCGCCAAGGACCATTATCGAAAAGACCGTGGAGATAGCAGCCCCAAATGGATTGAGTCTCATTAACTATGCCCAATCTCTTATCGTCGAACATGGGTAGATAAGATTGCTCCTCCCCTCGGAGGAAATAAGTACGACCTTGATGTATTTCGTAGCCTTCAACGGGGAAACCGGATTGGGGATATTCAGAAGTAACCTGACGTTGACGGGCTATTTTATCGGAGGAAATGACCGTTTCTAAGGGTAAAAGTCNNNTCCCAAACCGCCATACTCTCCTGATTTCCCCTCCAATCCTTCCGGATCAGACAGTTTGTGACCAAGGATTTGGTAGCCGCCGCAAATGCCGAAAATATTTCCCCCAGCAGCAGCATAGGCTTGCAGTTGTTCTGCCATACCACTGCGGTATAGGGCGATGGCGTCAGCCATGGTGGTTTTGGAACCGGGAATAATGACTGCATCAGGATGTCCCAAGGAATTTTCCAATCCCACGTATTCAACCTTCACGGAAGGTTCTGCCTCCAGGGGGTCAAAATCGGTAAAATTAGCAATGCGAGGGAGGCGAAGGATGGCGATGGTCAGATCCTGGTTGGATTTATCAGACTTTTTTGACCGTAAGTCCAAAGAATCTTCCGCTGGAAACAGGGTATGGAACCAGGGAATCACCCCCAAAACTGGAATCTTGGTGTATTCTTCCAACCATTTTATCCCGGAATCTAAAAGAGAGCGCTGCCCCCGAAATTTATTAATCACCACTCCTTTAATCAAATTGCGCTCTTCCGGTTCCAGCAACTCCAAAGTGCCCACCACATGGGCAAAAGCCCCGCCTCGATCTATATCCACCACTAACAGGGTATTGGCGTTCAAATACCGGGCTACCCGCATATTCGTCAAATCTCGGTGCTTGAGATTAATTTCCGCTGGACTCCCCGCCCCTTCGCAAACAATCAGGTCGAATTCTGCTGCTAACCTAGTCAAGGATTCCTCAATTGCCTGCCAACCCAAATCGAAGTAATCTTCATAGTACTCCCCTGCTGTGGTTTTCCCGGCAACTTTGCCCTTGATAATTACTTGGGAAGTCGTATCCCCTTGGGGTTTGAGCAAAATGGGATTCATTTCCACCCTAGGGGTTACCTTGGCAGCCCAAGCTTGTACCGCCTGGGAAAAACCTATTTCTCCCCCAGTATTGGTAACGTAAGCATTCAGTGCCATGTTCTGCCCTTTAAAAGGAGCAACCCGCCAACCACGCCTACTGAGAATGCGACATAATGCAGCTGTCAGCAAGGATTTGCCCGCGTGGGAAGTTGTGCCCACCACCATTATTGCTTTCATTTTATCAAGTTAGCCATGAAACGAGTGAGAGTATTTTGGAGGCGTTCCCTTCCTGTTGGTTCAGGTTGTGAACCCCCCAGCTCTTCCCATTTTGCTCTTAACTGCTGCCCCAAAGGAGTGAGGCGAAAACTATCTGTAATTCCCTGTCCGTCTACTTCTCGTCGCAGCAACCCCACCTCAATGAGCCACATTAAACTCCTTTCTACTGCCATGGCGGAAATTACTTTTTTAGTATAACCTTTTTCCCAGCCATTGCTTCCGGCGATCTCCCCCAGAGAAACGCTGCCCTTCGCCATAGCAGTCAATAAACTAAGCTGAAAAGGAGAACAGCACAGAGCACGTTCTGCTCGTTTGACGGCGGCACTGGAATATTCAATGGATTTGGTGTCTATCATATTCTCCGTGGCTATTTTCCATTCTAGCCTTTAGATAAGATATTATCGAGTTAGAGGTAAAACAAGGAAAGTAAAATCTATGGCTTTAGCAGTCGGCACTACCGCACCATCTTTCACCACCATTGACGACCAAGGCAAAACTGTTTCCTTATCAGACTTTCAAGGGAAAGTGGTGGTTTTGTACTTTTATCCCAAAGATGATACTCCCGGTTGTACCAAAGAAGCGCAAAGTTTCCGCGATAACTACCAAGAGTATCAAGATAAAGACATGGTGGTGTTAGGAGTCAGTATGGATGATGAAGCATCTCATAAACAGTTTAAAGAAAAATACGGACTTCCTTTCCAATTACTCGTAGATCAGGATGGAGCCATTAGTAAAGCTTATGATGTAGATGATGGGGAGGGTAACATTAGCCACGTTGAAGATAAAGTGCGAACCGCCTCTCATGCTACCGATATTTTGAACACTGTGAGCTAACTTCTTTAACCTGGGGTTTAAACCCCAGGCTAAAATTGTCAAAACTCCCGCCAAATTTAATTTAATGAATATTTTAGGAATCAACGCTTACCACGGAGATGCTTCAGCCAGCCTCATTCAAAATGGTCAGTTAGTAGCAGCTATTGAAGAAGAACGTTTTACCAGAATCAAGCATTGGGCAGGTTTTCCCACCGAATCCATCCGCTACTGCTTAAAGGTAGGGGGAATTGTTGCATCCGACTTTGATCATATAGCTATTTCCTTTAACCCTCAAGCAAATCTGAATCGAAAACTGCTATTTACCCTGCAAAATCGCTCCAACTTAAAATCACTCCTAGATCGGTTTAGTAAACAGAGTAAATCCACCAGCATTCAAGAAAAATTTGCTCAAGCATGTGGATGTAAAACCTCAAATATTCGAGCCACGATCCACAATATAGAACACCATAACAGTCATCTTGCTGGAACTTTCTTCGTTTCTCCCTTTGAAGAAGCTGCTATTCTCTCAATTGATGGTATGGGAGACTTTGTGAGCACAGTCTCCGCTTTCGGTAGTGAAACTCGACTCAAATATTTATCTCGCACCTACTATCCTCATTCCCTGGGTTATTTGTACAATGCTATCACCCTCTATTTAGGTTTCCCAGCCTACGGAGATGAATATAAAGTGATGGGATTAGCCGCCTATGGAGAACCGGAATATCTGGAAGCAATGCGCCGCATTATCTACCCCAAAGGAGATAGCTTTGAATTGAACCTCAAATACTTCACCCATCATCAACAAGGGATTGCCATGAATTGGGAGAATGGTGCTCCCAGGGTTGAACCATTCCACAGTCTAGAACTGGAAAAGTTCTTAGGAGCCATGCGGCAACCTGAATCTGAACTAAACCAAAGACATCAAAATATTGCCGCTTCTCTTCAAGCTATTAGTGAAGAAATTATCTTTCACCTGCTCAATCGCTTGTATGAAAAAGTCAAAAGTGAGAATCTCTGTCTTGCTGGTGGAGTAGCCATGAATTCTGTTGCTAATGGCAAAATCCCTCAACACACCCCTTTCAAAAATGTCTACATTCCTCCTGGAGCAGCAGATAATGGCACTTCCTTTGGTGCAGCATTTTTTGTTTGGAATAAAATGCTCCAGCAACCCCGTCAGTTTCTCCTCAACCATGGTTATTGGGGTTCAGAATTCTCCCACTCCGAATGTCTAATTGCCCTGGAAAACCATGACCGGAAGCCCATTAAGCTAGAAAGGGAGAAACTACTAAATAAAGTTGTAGATAGTTCCCTTTATGGAAAAAGTCTTCAATATACGTCCTGAAAAGCGAGAACAAATTCCAGCAGTCACCCACTTTGATGGTACAGGGCGTTTGCAAACCGTCAGTCGTCAAACTAATCCTCTGTATTGGGATTTAATTAATACTTTTGCCACCCGCACTGGTATTCCCTTGCTCCTAAATACTTCCTTCAATGAAAACGAGCCTATTGTCCGTACACCAGAAGAAGCAATTCAGTGTTTTCTGAGGACTCAAATGGATGTTTTAGTGTTAGGTTCTTATTATTTAGAGCGGTAGGGTGTGGGGTGTGGGGAAACACCTTCCGATTATCTAGAGTAAACCACAAATCTAATTTTGTCAACCCCTATTTTTGTTCTCCCTCTCTGCGTCTCTGCGCCTCTGCGAGAAACCTTCTTAAGTCATTAACCGTATTTTTTGACATTTATTAGTATAATAAAGATAAATAAAAAGAACAATTTAGATAAAAATACTTTTAGTCAATAATCAGCCATGAAAAAGACCATCGCTGAAAACCTAATCCGCTATCGCAAAGGGTTAAGCCTATCTCAGGAACAACTCGCCGAGGAGGTAGGAGTAACTCGCCAGAATATTAATGATTTTGAGAACGCCAAGACTCTTCCTGATAGCAAAACTCTGTCCGCTCTAGCTCGTGCCTTAGGTGTCACCCTGGATGACTTACTACGCGCTGACAAGGAAACAATACCCAACTTTCGCTTCCGCGCCCATGCTTCCCACAAGCAAAAGCCTCAGTTTGTGGCTCAAGTAAGACGACTGTTAGAAACCTATAACGCTCTAGAACAGGTAGTGGGTTTATCCCCCTATACACCAGAAAGCACCCCTTGCCATGAGGTAAAAGGCAACGAAGAACGTATTGCTGATATTGCCACTCAGTTTCGTCATCGTTTGGGAATGGGGGATGGTCCTATTTTCAACTTATTTGAAGCGACGGAAAAAATTGGCTTAAAAGTTCTGCGTCAACCTATTCCCATGAAAAATTTCTTTGGTTTGAGCGCCTATAGTGCTAACCAAGGAGCATTTGTGTTAGTACACAGCCACAATATCACCATTGAACGACAGTTATTTACCCTCGCCCATGAAATTGGGCACCTCATCTTCCATCGAGATGAGTATGAAGACACCCTCATTAATATTGGAACAAAGGAAGAAGAAAAAGCCCGAGAAAAGGTTGCCGATTATTTTGCCAGTCATCTACTTGTACCACAAGATGCCCTAGAGAGAGCACTAAATGACATCAAAGCGCTCTCTCCCCTCAAAGCTCACTTTCGAGTGAGTTACCAAATGATACTCATGCGCCTTGAGGAAATGGGAGGGCTCAAGTACAGCGATTCCATCAAGCAAATTCGTTGGCAATATAAACAGAGCACCGGAAAAAGCCTCACCAACGATATAGAAATCGAACCTTGTTTATCAGAATCTGAGTTTCCAGAGAATCAACGCTTTAAAACCCTGGTTTGGCAGAGCTTTAAAATAGGCAAAATCTCCGAATTAAAAGCAGCAGAACTGCTAAATTTAAAGGTTGAAGAACTGGAAAAACGTCGTCAGGAAAGAGAGGTTTATGCTATCGCTTAAGGGAACCATTCTCGACGCAACAGCACTGATAGACTTTCACTGGCTTTCCGAGTGGGAGTGGTTAGAGAAACACTATAGCCCTCTGTATATTGCCCAGGAAGTTCTAGACTCTGATAATCTGGAACCAGCCACCCTTTCAGCAGCAAATAAATACTTGACACCACTCTCTCTTGACACTGAAGAAATGTTTGCTAGTTTTCGATATTTTGGCAGTAAAGCTCCTCTTTTAAGTGTACCTGATCGCTCCACAATTGCTATTGCTCGTCATCGTTTACTTGTGTGTGCTAGTGATGACGGGCTAGTTATTAAAACTTGTAAAGCACATGGTATTGTTTATACTCGCACAGTGCGCTTATTGTCTGAGATGGTGGAAACTCAACATAAAACAGCTATAGAAGTGATTACAATGGCTAATACTTTAATCAAAAAGCGCGGCAAATATATTCATCCTAAAATACTAGCAGACTGGGAACAAAGTTTACCATCTTGATAAGGTTTCAATTCCCTTGGTCTGTGGTAGAATTGGGATTAGATTGGAATTATTGATTATGTATTGATAGGTCGTTTTAAAATTTGGGTAACTTTTCCATAGTAAAACCCTCTCAGACCATTCAATTCATGCTCAATATCTTCTAACTCACCTATTTTGCTCGTCCATCTACCATTGGGTAACTGTCTGGCTACATGAGTTGGCTGTGCATCATCAGGATCGCCATTATTTCTGGTATAGATTGCCACTCTTTGCCATCCAGGTTCAAGTTTAGCACTGTCGCAAGATTCATAACCAAGCATTTGATATAGTTTAATGAAGGCTGCTAGAGTTAACTCTCTTGGAACTTCATCCAGCCAATAGCCATAGGGGTCTGTTGGATCCCACCAACGGTCATCTTCTTCGGCAGCCCACGCGATACAATTGTAATCTGATGTTTTTGGGCTAATGATTTGATACTGGTCAGGAAATAAATTGGGGCAATGATTTGCTAACCAGACATCTACTGTAGACATTAAATTTTCCTGTTACCATTTATATCCATTGTTTTTACCCCACTGAAGCCAAGCTTGAGTTATGTGCTTGACTCTTCCTCTTTGTTCTGGTTTAATAGGATTTACCCCTGTAATAGTTTGTAGGGCATGGAACCAGTGTGTAGGTTTTTGTTCCAGTTCTCGCAGTAGAAAAGGAACTACGGCTGGTCCCATCTCAATAATTTGTTGATAGGCGGGATGATTGATTTTTTCTGCCACAAATGATGAACCACCAACTTCAGTGTACCACTGTTTGGCCAGTTTGTCAAATTTGAGCTTCTTAGGCTCGCCTCTTTTTTTCTCTACACTAATAAATTGCATTGGGCTTTAGTTATTGCAAGAAGAATACCCGTCCAAATACAAAATAATGGACGGAAAACCATAGGGTGGGCAGTGTATCCTACAACTGTCATGGTACGAGGTCATTAGTCACTGATAATGTAGAATTGGGATTAGATTGAGATTGTTGATTTAATAAGCGCCGTTGCTGTTGAAGCTTAAAATCAGCAGCCGCATTATCAAGACTTTCTTGAGTATTTTGGTTAAACTCTTCTACACTGATCCGATTTCCAAACCTAGCATTGTGAATCAAATCAAATGGATTGAAACCAGAGCTACTAGAAAAAGAATCCCTTTCATTAGCAGGATAAGTACCTACTCCGTTCAAATCTGCTGCTGTTTGAGCGAAAGTGTCCCCACCACTGAAAACTAAAACTAAAGTAGCCCCGAGGCTTAAACTGTAAGTAATTTGTGCTAACTTTTTCATGGCATTGCATTGATATTTGTTGTGAATTGTAGGTTGGGTTGAGACAACGAAACCCAACAGTCAAGGATATTTGTGTTGGGTAACGCTTACGCTCTACCCCAACCTACATTATACTTTTTTTTAGGCAAAGCGACGACGCAGTAAAGGTTGAATTGCCAATAATACTAGAGCATCGAAAGCGAGGAGCACAAGTATAACTGCCCATAAGCTAATGGATGTCCAGGGAGTATCCATTACCAGAGTACCCAGCCCCCACTCACTATGTAAATACAAATAGCGAATCGGCTCGATAGCGTAGGTAAGAGGATTAATACTAGCAACCACCTGTAACCATCCTGCCATAAAAGAGAGGGGAGCGAGGGCAGTACTGGCAAAAAGTAACGGCAAGTTAGTGACAAAGATGACTGCGATTAACTCAATATGTCCAGGAAGGGCAAAAGCTAATCCCAGACTCAAGGCTGTTACCCCCAAAACCACTAACAAAACAATCAAGGCGATCGCCCCTAACCCCCCTATATTTGGCAACCCAGCCCCCAAGAAGGCGCTAGCAGCCACGATAACCCCTGTTTGCATAAAACTGAGGGCAATGATATAAATGGTGGATGCTGCGACAATGGAGTAGCGGGAGGCTAAAGGAGCCACCAGCAGGCGATTGAGAAAGCCGAATTCCCGGTCCAGAGCACCAGAAAAGGCGGTAAACACAATCACCCCAGGAGCGAGGAATTGACCGTAATTTAGGTCTTCGCCAAATAATCCCCCGGGAGCATTGGTAAATAGAGCACCAAAGAGAAGCAACCACATGAAGGGTTGGATTATTCCAGCTATGAGAGTGGAGGGACGACGTTGGAGTTGGATAAATAGACGCTTAGTTAAAGCAAAGGTTTCTTGGAGAAAATCCCCCAATGCACTGCTATTATCTTCCAACCCACCATGAAGAGAGGGATCCGGAGATAAACTAGATTGGATAGATGACTGGGTAATCATTGGTCTGATAAACGTTCTTTAAACAACAATTTATTTCATTTCTTCTTTTTTTTCCGCCTTTAAATCTCTCCTCCCCGCTGCTGCCATTTCCGCATCCATCAGAGTACGTCCGGTAGCGGCGAGGTAAACATCATCCAAACTGGGGCGAGATTGAGTCATGCTGAAGATGGGAAAACTCGCTGCTGCTAAGGATTCCTCGATATTAGTGAGGTAATTGCTTTCTCCCTTAACGATGAGATTAAGAGAATTACCTCTGGCGGGATTGACGATGGCGGATTGAACAAAGGGAAGAGAGGACAGCATAGCTTTTGCTTGTTGCGCCTCTTCTTCTGGGGTAAATTCTTTAATTTGGAGGGTAACCCGATCGCCCCCCACCCGTTCCTTCAATTGGGAAGGGGAACCAGAGTCAATCACCACTCCAGAGTCGATAATTGCCAATCTATCTGCCAAAGCGTCGATTTCTTCCAGATAATGGCTGGTAATTAGGACTGTGGTTCCCGCTGCTTTTAATTGACGCAGGAAGTCCCAGACAATGAAGCGACTTTCGATATCCAATCCCACTGTGGGTTCGTCCAACACCAAGACCTCTGGTTGATGGAGTAATCCGGCGGCTAAATCTAGGCGCTTGCGCAAACCCCCGGAATAGGTTCCGGTTTGGCGATCTGCATAGGTAGTTAAGTTTAGCAACTCCAGCAGGCGCTCAATTCTCTCTTTTGCCCCCTCAGAAGGAAGGTGGTAGAGTGCGGCTTGCAGGTGAAGCAATTCTCGTCCCGTCAGCACCTTATCTAAAGCTACTTCTTGGGCTACATAGCCCAGTCTTCGCCTTGCAGCCCTGGGGTTTTTCACGGCGGAAATACCGCAAACTTCCACTGTACCCCTATCTGGTTTAGCCAAAGTTGTTAAACAGCGAATAGTAGTGGTTTTCCCCGCTCCATTGGGACCGAGGAGGCCGAAAATTTCCCCCGGTTGAACTTGAAAGGAGATGTTTTTTACTGCTGTTATCGAGCCATAGCTCTTTTGCAGATTATCGATGAAAACGGCGTTAGCCATAAATTATATTATCTTGGATCTATAAATGCTCAATCTTTATTATAAGGAGGAGTTCTATGTTCTGCTAGATAAGAATATATCTCAATAAATTTATTGTGCAAGTCATTCTAGTCTTCTCCCTAGCTCAATTATAACCATTGCTGCTGTTCTGACCTGCATGGGCAATTAAGAAAATTAAATTTTTCAATTAGCTCAAATCGGCGTCCAGATTAATTCCGAGCTGGGGGATGGTTCGGGAGTGATGATCGACCAAAGAAGAAAAGGAGAGGAAACCACTTACTTTGTCCTCACCGCCAACCAGATAGTGGAAAATCCTGCTCAGTACTAGGAGATTAGTACTTAATACAAGGATAACCAAAAAATAGTCTTGACAATTAATCCAGCTTGGTATAAGTTTTTGATGTTTAATTAAATCGATTTAAGATTGATGCAAGGAATATTCACCATCAAGCCTAAGAAATGGCTGAAAAGTTAAATGGCGATTGCTGCTGCCTTTCTCATCGCTTGGATGCAGATGAGTCCGGTTGCCCTCGCTGAAGGCAAAGATGCCGAGCAACCTACCATTGATGCCAACGAAGAAGTTCTGAATACTTTAAACTTTGACAACATCGATGATTTTGATCTGGCAACGGAAGGATTCATCGATAAACTCGATCCGGCTCTGATTCCACAAGAGTCAGGTTCGTTTTGGAATTTGGAATGGTATCAGTTCCTCCTGGAAGGTGAAAGCAATCCCTGGCGGCCAAAAGGGATGTTACCTCCCCCTCCAGACACCGTGAACCCCAGTCTGTGGCGGCAGGCTCAACTCAATATGCAACACGGGCTGTACGAAGTTGTGCCTGGTATTTATCAACTTCGAGGTTATGACCTGTCCGTAATGACCTTGGTTGAAGGAGACACGGGCTGGATCCTTATTGACCCCTTACTGTCCAATGAAACTGCTGCTGCGGCTCTAGATTTGGCGAATACCAACATCACTGAGATGAATTTGCCGAAGCATCCCTTTCGCAGGCAGCCTTTAGATGTCTCTGCTGTGATTTACACCCACAGCCATACGGATCATTTTGCTGGAATCAAAGGCATTGTGGAACCAGAGGAGATTCAGTCTACCAGCAACCCCAACGGGATTCCTATTTATGCCCCCGAAGGCTT
>JACONB010000104.1 GCA_014323965.1 Prochloron sp. SP5CPC1
GTAGTGCTACTGCAAGTGTAAAATCTGCTGTAAGAAACCTATCTAGCGTCTGTACAGAAGTATCATGTGAAGAAGCATGTGAAGCTATTGCGTATTATTTTAATAATAAGAGTGTTATCTCTAACCTCAGCTCTTGGTGGAGATAAAATAAAGGCATCCGGACAGATATTGAAGGCTTTTCCATCTCCCTCATAAGGGATAGTAATTTCAACTAAGGTTCTTGGGACATAGAATGGTCTAGTTCGGTCACGAATGGGGCGCATTTGGTCCTGACTAACATTCACTTTTATTTCCCGCTGGTCAGCCACAATTTCCTCTTTTTTAAGAGTTGGTACCACAATTTGATATTGCTGCTCAAAATATTTTGTAAGAGCTTCAAGGTCGGTGTTGAGCAGCTTGTTGCCGTTGTAGTTGGCGATTTCATATAGCATTTCCTTCTTTTGGTGCTCGGCTACGGTAGACCACTGAACCTCAGAGAAGAGAGAGTTAGGATATTGGTACATCTATGATACTCCTTAAACTAGTTTGTAATGATAATAACATAGGCTGGATTTCTGCCAAGGTGCTCGTTCAGCTATCAGCTTTTAGACCAGTTACCAGGTTGCATTATCGTTAATACTTATTATATCTACAAAACTAATTTAAAATTGGCGTGTTTTTCCTACTTGCTGTTGGTGGGTAATCCCCACCATACGCACTTCAAAACCCACCCTATAATTAAGCAGTAATGCGCTTCNNNGCCTCCAGAACATTCTCCCGACTATTAAAAGCAGAAATGCGGAAATAACCTTCTCCAGCTGCCCCAAAACCAGAACCGGGAGTTCCTACCACATGAGCATTTTGCAATAACTTATCAAAGAAGTCCCAACTGGACAAACCCTGGGGAGTTTTCACCCAAACATAGGGAGCGTTTGTACCACCATAAACGGTTAAACCCGCGTTTGTCAAACGCTCACAAATAATCCTGGCATTTTCCAAATAAAAGTCAATCAGCCCCTTAATTTGCTCCTGTCCTTCCTCAGAATAAACAGCCTCCGCACCCCTTTGCACGATATAAGAAACACCGTTAAACTTAGTACATTGCCGTCGATGCCAAAGTTGCCACAATTCTACCTCAGAACCATTTGCTGCTTTAGCTTTCAGAGTCTTGGGGATGACAGTAAAAGCGCAGCGAGTACCGGTAAAGCCCGCATTCTTGGAGAAAGAACGAAACTCAATGGCACAGTCCCTGGCTCCATCAATTTCGTAGATAGAATGGGGAATATTCTCCTCAGTAATAAAGGCTTCATAAGCAGCATCAAAGAGGATAATGGAACCATGATAGCCAGCATAATCAACCCAAGCTTTCAGGTAGTCAAAACTTGCTACCGCTCCTGTGGGATTATTGGGGAAGCAAAGATAAATTAAATCTACTTTCTCCTGGGGAATATCTGGGGTAAAGTTGTTATCCGCAGTCATGGGTAGATAAACTAAACCCCCATATTTCCCGTCTTGGTTAGCACCAGTATTCCCCGCCATGACGTTGGTATCTACGTAAACAGGATATACTGGATCTGTGACAGCAATAACATTATTGCTACCAAATATATCTAGAATATTGCCAGTGTCACACTTAGCACCGTCGGAGACAAAGATTTCCGATGCATCGACATGGCACCCCCGGCTTTGAAAATCTGCTTGGGCAATTTTCTCTCGCAACCAGAGATAGCCTTGTTCGGGACCGTAGCCTTTAAAGGTTGCGCGATCGCCCATTTCTGACACCGCTTTCAGCATCGCCTGGCGACAAGCTGCTGGTAAAGGTTCCGTTACATCTCCGATACCTAGCTTAATAAGCTTCGCATCTGGGTTAGCCTGGGCAAAGGCATTAACTCGTCGCGCAATTTCTGGAAATAGGTATCCTGCTTTCAGTTTGAGGTAATTATCGTTAATGGTTGTCATTTTACTCAGGGAGGTTGACGAGGTGACAATAACTTTGTAAGATGGTATCGCGCAAAGGCGCAAAGGCGCAAAGTTTCCTGAATAGAGATGGCTGTAACTAATTCAGAAATAGATATTGCACCCTATATCGACCATGCCTTGCTTGTACCTGGTGCTACCACAGAACAGGTTGCTCAGTGTTGCACCGCAGCAGAGCGATATCATTTTCCCACTGTCTGTGTTTATCCTGTTGCTGTCAGACAAGCTGGGGAACTGTTGCATGACAAAAAAACTAAAGTCTGTACTGTCATTGGTTTTCCCACTGGTGCCACTACTTCTGGTGCTAAACTCTATGAAGCCATGGAAGCAGTAGATAATGGTTGCTCGGAGTTAGACGTAGTAATTAACTTGAGTTGGTTGAAAGAGGGCAAATCAGAACTACTCTACCAAGAAATTGCTCAAATTTGCGAGGAAACGGGAGTCACTGTGAAGGCAGTCTTGGAAACCACCTTGTTGAATAATACGGAAAAACGACTAGCAGCGGAAATCTGTATGGACGCTGGGGTGGCTTTCTTAAAAACCAGTACTGGTTGGTTTGGGGGAGCTACAGTGGAAGATGTGCGCTTGTTGCGACAAATAACCAAAGGACAGGTGGGAATTAAAGCTTCTGGGGGTATTCGTACCCTAAATGGTGCCATCGCCCTCATTGAAGCAGGAGCAACTAGACTGGGTACTTCTCGCGGTGTGGATTTGATTCGCCAGTTAGAAGAAGAAAATGACTCGAACTTATAAAGCTACTGGGATTAATTTGAAAGGAATGCCCCTGGGGGAAGCAGATCGGTTGCTAACCATTTTAACCCCAGAATATGGCTTAGTTCGAGCCGTTGCTCCCGGTGCGAGGAAATATAAATCCCAACTTCGGGGTAAGAGCGAATTGTTTCAGGTTAATCAATTGCTCATTGCCAAAGGACAAACCCTTGATAAAATAACCCAAGCCGATACTATCCGCTCCTATCCAGGTTTGAGTCGAGATTTAGGTAAACTAGCCTCCGGGCAGTATCTCGCCGAATTAGTTCTCGGTTTAGCTCTCAGGGAAATACCTCAGAGGGAATTATACGAATTGCTCAACGAACACCTGCGTCGCTTAGACAACCTCTCAGAGTCAACTATACCTTATTTAGCTCAGGCAGTTTTTCATTTGTTGGCGATCGCTGGAGTCGCACCTCAAGTAAAAGCTTGCTGTCTGAGTAAAAAATCCCTCCAACCGAATTTTAGCCAGCCCAACTGGGAAATAGGGTTTAGTTTCCATGGTGGGGGGGTAGTAGCTAGAGAGCTAATGAAAGAGGGGAAGATAAATGCTCGACTCGGTGCAGTAGAATTAGCCCTATTGCAACAACTGGGAGAAAAGTCTTTACCCCAACCCCAAAGAGAGGATATTAATGGTGCTTGGATAAAAGTAGAGCGAGTATTGCGGTATTACGCCCAGTACCAAATCGGTCATCCGATTCGCTCTGCTGCTTTAATTCATAACCTAAATGATTTGAGAAAATCAACTTAGTTTTGCGTCGTTATAGGTCAAGGGGCGGCGAACAGTCAGTAATATAATTAAACCTCCCTTGTGTTATTGATGAAACGTTTTATTAGAAATATCGCCCTTGCTATTCTAGCAAGCGTTGCGTTCATAATCTTTTCCATCGACCTATCATGCGCCCTATTCCCCACTACCATTACTGAGGGAACCTATGATTGCGGGATAATTCTGGGAGCAGCAGTGACTAGTAATCAGCCGTCCCCGGTTTTTCAAGCACGACTAGATCATGGAATTGATCTTTACCAAAAAGGCGTGGTGAAGATATTGATTTTCACAGGTGGGGTAGGAAAAGGAGATCACATGGCGGAAAGCGAAGTGGGAGCAACCTATGCACAGGATAAGGGAGTACCCGCTTCTGATACTCTCATGGAGAAAACATCTAAAACGACAGTCCAAAATCTACTCGAGGCAAAGAGACTGATGGAAGGGGAAGGGATAAAAACAAAAAACAGCCTTGATTATTTCGGATCCCTTACATCTGCGCCGCAGCGTCATCATCGCAAAGTGGCTGGAGATGGAAGTCGATGCGTCAGGGACTCCGTTTTCAAGATATAAGTCGTGGAAGACTAAGTTGCCGTTACTCCTGCGAGAGACATATTTTACTCTTTACTTCAAAATATTTCGGCAGTAAGGAAAGACAAAGAGCTAACAAAAATTTCTTTCAGACTGTTCATAAGATGCTAAGATTCTGGATGACACAAAGTATGCAAACCGATTCTCATGGGACATCTTATCTCTGGGTCAAACTCAAAAATTTTACTTATATAACGGGGAATATCGGCTCCAATCTCAGATTAACGCTCACTATAGATGGGCAAAAAACCTCTTTTACTATGCTCCTTGGTAATATATGGAACTTCAATATCTAAAATACAAAATATTCCCCGTATTAGAAAGATGGCGATCGCATTAGGATATGCTAACTTTATGCCTGTTCTATCTGCTATACTGATGATAGGTCAAACTCAACCCTTTAAATGCAGCGGTCAGTCAATCGTTTTGCTTTTGGCTTTTTGTTGGCTTATTGTCCAAGTGCTGATAGGACTCATATTATTAGCAGCTAGCTTCGGTTCTTGTCAACCCATGGGAAGTGTTAAAGCGGTGCTGCTTAACTTAGCTTCTATTCCATCCTTTTTTATGACTGCCACAATCATTCCCCTGCCTGATTGTTACCCCATATAGTCTTTCACTTTCAATTACCCAACCAATCTTGGGTAGCAAAATAAATGATTTAGGCTTATTATATATAAGCACAAAATTTGTTGAAAAACACTAAAAAATGCCCTTATCCCAATTAGATGACCTTTCAACATCATCTTCAAAAGTAACATTTGAAGAGTCGATGAAACCCACCAAACCCAGTAGTGGTTTTATCCCCATCCTCAAAAATCGCCACTTTCTCCTGCTTTGGATAGGTCAAGTATTTTCCCAACTAGCAGACAAGATATATCTAGTATTAATGATAGTCCTGATTGAAAGTCATTTTACAGCTGACCCTCATACCATTAGTAGTTGGGGCGGTGCAATTATGATTGCCAATACCATACCAGCAGTACTATTTGGTTCTTTAGCAGGGGTTTATGTTGGTCGTTGGTCAAAAAAAGGAGTCTTGGTAGTTTCCAATCTCATCCGAGGTATGTTAGTATTAACAATACCTCTATTATTATGGGTTTTTCAAGATAAAATTACCTTATTTAATTTGAACTTAGGAGTCATTACCCTTTTTATCATAACTTTTAGTATTTCCACCTTTACCCAGTTTTTTGCTCCCGCAGAACAAGCTACCATACCCTTAATTGTCAAATCCAATAACCTCCTTTCTGCCAACTCCCTGTTTACGACAACTATGATGGGAGCCTTAATTATTGGTTTGGCCTTAGGCAGTCCATTATTAGAACTAGCGGGTAACTGGCATATTGGTAAAGAATTTGTGGTGGGTGGTTCCTATATCATAGCAGGATTTTTACTCCTATTGTTGCAAACGGGAGAAAAAACAATTCGACACCCTCAGGAAACCAAAGAAGAAAGTAACCACGTTTTGCAAGATATTCGCTCTGGGATTATTTACCTGCAAAAAAATCATACCGTGGGCAATGCCTTGATTCAATTGATAATCTTATTTTGTATCTTTGCTGCTTTAGCTGTCTTAGCCCTGAGTATAGCGGAACAAATTCCCACATTAAAAGCAGAACAATTTGGTTTCCTGCTGGCAGCAGGAGGTGTAGGCATGGCTGGTAGTGCAGCTATACTCGGTCAGTGGGGTGAAAAGTTTTCTCCCACTCACCTAAGTTTCTGGGGTTTAATAGGGGTAGCAGGTTCCCTAGTGGGTTTATCCTTTTATACTCATCAACTAGGGATGACCTTATTTATGACAGCATTGTTAGGATGGTTTGGGGCTTTTGTGGCAGTACCCATGCAAACCACCATTCAAGCGGAAACTCCGGAAAATATGCGGGGAAAAGTCTTTGGCTTGCAGAATAATGCGGTGAATATTGCTCTCTCCTTACCCCTAGCTTTAGCAGGAGTAGCTGAAAATTGGTTTGGCTTAGAACGAGTATTGCTGGGTTTAGCTATCCTAGCCCTAGTGGGGGGGGTTCTAACCTGGTATATTTCAGATCGAATGAAATCAAAATTCTCATTTCTAACTCGGATCGACTGAGCAATGCATATCGCTTGGCTGGGAAAAAAATCACCGTTTTGTGGCAATGTCACCTACGGTCGAGAAATCACTAATGGTCTATTAGACAGGGGATACCAGGTCAGCTTTCTCCACTTTGCCCTCAAATATCAAAATTGTGAAAACTGGCCCGATTGTCCTGAGGTATTTCTCCCTTTTCTCTATAAATCCCAGGTTTATACCATTCCCACCCCTAACTCTAGTAAAGTCTTGAGCCGCAGTCTCCAAAAGCTCAAACCGGATCTGGTCCACGCTTCTCTCACCTTATCCCCTTTGGATTTCCGTCTACCAGAAATCTGCTCAGAACTGAATTTACCCCTGGTGGCTACTTTTCATCCTCCTTTTGATAGTAAACTGCGCAATCTCAAATCCAGTACCCAGTTTCTCACTTATCAACTATATGCCTCTTGTTTAGCTCATTACGATAGAGTAATCGTCTTTTCCCAACTGCAACGGGATTTACTGGTGAAACTAGGGGTTGGGCAAGAGAAACTGGCGGTGATTCCCAATGGAGTGGACGGGAGTAAATATTCCCCCGGACCTTCTTCTTTCAAAAAGCGTATGTCAGCGAAAAGACTGTTTGTCTACCAGGGAAGGATCGCCACGGAAAAGAATGTGGAAGCGCTGCTGAAAGCTTGGAAGCACTCCCATATGGGTTCGGGCAGTAAATTGGTTCTGGTGGGAGACGGACCTTTGGCTGAGTCCCTGAGAGCAATATACGGCGAGGATTTAGGTATTATTTGGCTTGGATTTATCTCATCGGAAAGGGAGCGGATCCAGATTTTGAGAGGGGCTGACGTTTTCATTCTCCCTTCCTTGGTGGAGGGGTTATCCCTTTCCCTCCTGGAAGCCATGGCTTGTGGGGTGGCTTGTATCGCCACTGACGCGGGGGCTGACGGGGAAGTGTTGGAGTCTGGGGCTGGAGTAGTGCTGAATACTCAAGGAGTGATCACTCAGTTGAAAACTTTAT
>JACONB010000105.1 GCA_014323965.1 Prochloron sp. SP5CPC1
ACAGAACTTTGAGCCTCTCTTACAGGAAAATGGTGGAGAGTTACCGGGTTTGAACCTGCCCCCAGATTATATGTCAATTGACCTCTATGGAGAAGGGATTCCGGGAGTTCTCTATAGCGATGGGACGACTACACTTTATTGGGAAGCAGAAGGCAGTGGGAATGGGGAAACAAAGGGAGTAAAATATGCTCCACCCAAACAATTACTGAATTTCCCCATCGAACGCCATCTCCAAGAGACAAACAAGATGTTAATGGATCTCGCTGGTGACGGGCGCATGGCTTTGGTGGTTAGCACCTCGGGGGCTAGGGGTTATTATCAGTACGATCCAGATGGGGATACTTGGCAGAGTTGGCAACCTTTTGCCGGGTTTCCCACCGACTTTCATAACCCAGATAACCAAATGGTGGATGTGACGGGGGATGGTTTGATGGATGTCCTCTTGGTGGAGAGCGATCGCCTGCGGGTTTATCCTTCTCAAGGGGAAAAGGGCTACGATAAGCCCCTGATACGTCAACAGGAATATGACGTTCCCACGCCCAAACGGGGATATGTGGAAGAAGCACTCCAATTTGCAGACATCTTTGGCACCGGGAAACAGCACCTCGTCAGAATTATTGATGGTATGGTTGAATGTTGGCCTAATTTAGGTTATGGCAAGTTTGGCCAGAAAGTTAAGTTGGGAAAGGCGCCGCGCTTTGGGGGGAGAATGGATGCTTCCCGGCTGTTTTTGGTGGATATTGATGGTTCGGGAACAGCAGATATAGCTTATGTGAGGAGCGATCGCATCCAGATTTGGTTCAATCAAAGTGGTAATTCTTTCAGTGAACCGCTAACGGTTTATTTACCGAGTCGATGGGATAACTTGGATCAAATTAATTTTGCCGATGTGTTGGGCAACGGGACGACAGGTTTGGTGTTTAGCGAAAACCATCCCCAACCCCGTCATTGGTATTACGACTTTTGCGGGAAACAGAAGCCTTATTTGTTGAATCAGGTTGGGAATAATTTGGGGGCGATAAGTAAAATTACCTACACCAGTTCCACGCAGTTTTACCTCCAAGATAAGCGGAAGGGTACACCTTGGGTGACGAAACTCCCATTTCCGGTTCAGGTGGTGGAAAAGGTAGAAAATATTGATGCAATTTCCAATACGAGGCTGGTTAGTTCCTTTAGCTATCATCACGGCTATTACGATCGCCTAGAGCGAGAATTTCGCGGTTTTGGCAGAGTGGAAAGACAAGATGCAGAAATTCTCAATATTACCGAAGAAAAAGACCCCTTTTACGTTCCCCCCGTATTGACAAAAACTTGGTATCACACAGGAGCATGGCTGCAAAAAGACTCTTTGTGTCAACAGTACCAAAAAGAGTATTTTCAGGGAGATGAAAGTGCTACTCCCCTGCGAGAGCCGAGATTTGTTTGGGGAGGAGTAACACCCAGTGCCGAAGAAGTTCGGCAAGGGCACGTAGCTTTGAAGGGAACGGTTTTGCGCGAGGAAGTTTACGGTGAGGATAACGAGGATTTAGCTCAAAATCCTTATAGTGTTAGTGAGGCGGGTTATAACGTCAAGCTGTTGCAACCGCAAGGGGAAAATAAATACGCGGTTTTTCACGTTTGGGAACGGGAAACTCTAGCTTACGATTACGAACGCAATTCCGAAGATCCGAGGATTGCTCATAATTTTACTATCAAAATTGATGAATATGGGAATGTGTTGCGATCCTGTGCCATTGCTTACGGGCGACGACAGTTAATTGGGGGGGAACTTTCAGAACAAACTAGTTTGAAGGCGACTTATACGGAAAATCGTTTTGTCCATTTCGATGAAAACAACGACGTTTGGTTGTTAGGCGTTCCTGTAGAAAGTAAAAATTACGAGCTGACAACTCTTTCCTTACCCCAGGGGCAAGAGTATTTTGATTTTGAGACCATATTCAACATCCTAGAAAACCTAAGGGAAACGAATTCTAATTTGCTGGCTTGGGAGCAGCATTTTTATTGGAATGAAGCCCTAAGCAGTGTTTTATCTTTAGGGCAAGTGAGCCCGCAAATGTTGCTGGCTCGCAGCAAAGTTGCTGTGGTTTCCGACGAACAAATCAGGGAGGTATTTTCTGGAGTATTGCCAGAAGCAGAGTTAAAAGATTATCTGAGGGATAAAGGAAAATACGAGTTTGATGGCGTTTATTGGTGGAATCCGGGATTAACGCAATCTTATTT
Organism: Prochloron sp. SP5CPC1; assembly: GCA_014323965.1. Lineage (GTDB taxonomy): Bacteria > Cyanobacteriota > Cyanobacteriia > Cyanobacteriales > Prochloraceae > Prochloron. The sequence continues at coordinate 2,221 of JACONB010000105.1, forward strand.
AGGGAGCGATGGCTTTTACTTACCCGATAAGACTACGGATCCGTTTGGCAATGAAACCCAAGTTGAATACGATTCTTACCATCTCTTGGTAAGGAAGGTGACAGATGCCATCGGTAACGAAACAACAGTGGAAGCTATCGATTACCAAGTTCTGCAACCTCAAAAAATTCGCGATCTGAATGACAATAGCTCGGAAGTTCGCTTCGATGCTTTGGGAATGGTGGTTTTATCCTCTCATTACGGAACGGAAAATGGGAAGAAAGTTGGTTTTGCTCCATTGAGCGATCGCCCCTTACCAGTATTTGAGATGAAAGAGGCGATCGCCAATCCTCAAACTTACTTGCAAGGAGCTGCCAGTTATTTCCATTACGATTTATTTGCCTGGAAAAATGACGGTATTCCCGTTCATGCCGTTAACTTGGTGGCGGAAAATTACCCTACCGATACGCAAGTACAGATTCACATTACTTACAGCGATGGGTTTGGGCGGGAAGTGCAATCTAAGATGAGAGTTGAAGCGGGAACGGCATTTTTTGTTAACCCCGATGGGACTGTAGAAGAAAAAGAAACTAACAATCGCTGGTTGAGTTCTGGACGCACAGTTTACAACAACAAAGGCAATCCCGTCCAAAAATATGAACCCTACTATATCGATACCTACGAATATGTAGATAATCCCACATTGAATAAATTTGGTGTCTCGTCGGTACTGCACTACGATCCCCTGCAACGGGTGATTCGAGTCGATACCCCCAAGGGCTTTTTTACCAAGGTTGAGTTTACTCCTTGGGAAGAGAAGCATTATGACGAGAATGACACGGTTAAAGATTCCCGTTACTACCAAGAAAATATTCACCAACTCCCTCCGAGCTCAGGAGAATACCAAGCCTTAGTCAAAGCGGCTAAATTTTATGACACCCCCGAAATTAATATTTTGGACAATTTGGGGCGCACAGTGCGAGAGGTGCAGCTACTCGAAGACAAGACGCAACTGGTGACCCATTACGAATTAGATATTGTGGGCAATCAACTTTCCAGTGCGGATCCTCGTTTGGCAAAGAAGGGTATTAAAAACTTTGAGACCATTTACAATTTGACCCAAACCGCTCTGAAAACGGTTAGTGCTGATGGAGGAACTCATTGGGCCTTACATAACATTTTTAGTAATGTAATTTATGTTAAGGATACGCGGAACTTTGAGGTGACGACGGAATACGATGCTTTGCACCGCCCTACAGAAGTGCGAGTCAAAGGTGGAGATGATGTTTCCCTTGATAATATAGTTGAGCGCATCGTTTACGGCGAAAGCATTGCCGATGCTAAAAATCGCAACCTGCGGGGGCAAGTTTACCAGCACTACGACTCAGCAGGATTGGTGCAAACGGGGACTTACAGCATCACGGAACAATCCCTCACCAGTCAGCGCCAACTGCGTAAGGACTATAAAAACGAAGCCGACTGGAGTGGGATAAATCTTCAGGACACTGTTTACACAACATCTGCTCGTTATGACGCCCTAGGGCGAGTTATTGAAGAAACCGATGCCGATGGGAACATTCACTGTCCAATCTACCATCTTTCCGGTGGTCTTGCCCAACTGGAAGTTACCCATGGGGGAGAAACTGAACCGACAACCTACGTTAGCAGCATTGACTATAACCCGAAAGGACAGCGTATCCGCATTGTTTACGGCAATGGGGTAACGACGAGTTACGAGTATGAAGCCACTACATTCCGATTGACGCGGATTTTGACAAAGCGGGCCAAGAAAACCCTGCAAGACCTGAATTACACTTATGACCCGGTGGGTAATATTACCCAAATCCTGGATAATGCTTGGGAAACGGTCTTTAACAACAATCAAAAAGTCGATCCGGTGTCTAAGTATACTTACGATGCTCTCTATCGTTTGCTTGAGGCGACGGGCAGGGAACATCCCGCTTTATCAGGACCCCAGGAACGGCATGGGGATATTCCCTCAGGGCAGTTACCGAATTTGAACGATGGGCAAGCAGTGGAAAACTATACCCGTCGCTATACTTACGACCAAGGGGGGAATTTAGACCGCATTCAACACCAAGGCAACACCCCTCGCACTCGCAATTTAACGGTTTCGGCAACTTCTAACCGGGCAGTGGATAGCAAATTGTTGAAGGGAGAAAACTATATCGATAGGTTTTTTGATGCCAATGGCAACCAAATTAAAATGCAAGGCATTCCACAAGTGCGGTGGAATTATCGGGACAATATTGCCAGCGTTACCATTATTGAACGGGAGGATAGTAATAACGATGGGGAATATTACGTTTACGACAGTAGTGGCAGCCGGATTCGCAAGGTGACAGAACGTTACAACGGCTCTCTCACCCATATTGAGGAAGTGATTTATTTGGGTGGGGTGGAAATTCGGCTTTCTCGACAGGGGGAAGATGTCACGGAGGAACGCCATTGCTTACGGGTAATGGATGATACGACTTGTATTGCGGTTCGTAACAAGTGGACTGAGGGAGAACTTCCTAAGGGGGTGAGTAATCCTCAAATGCGCTACCAACTGGACAACCATTTAGGTTCGGCAACTATGGAAGTGGATGCTGCGGGGCAATTGATTAGTTATGAGGAGTATTTTCCCTATGGGGGCACGGCATTTGTAGCGGGGCGCAGTTTGGCGGAGGTGAAGTTGAAGCAGTATCGCTATTCCGGGAAGGAACGGGATGCGAGTACGGGTCTTTATTATTACGGGGCCCGGTATTATGCCCCTTGGTTGGGTCGCTGGCTGAGTTGCGATCCGGCGGGGACGGTCGATGGGTTGAATTTGTATGAGTTTGTGGGGGGGAATCCAGTGTCTCATGTAGATATAGGAGGCTTAAGCCGGAGCAGAAGCAGGAGCCGAGATAGAAAGAGGAAAAAAGTGACTGAAGATCGGCGATCTTACAAATTTAGTCAAAACTCAGAGAAGGGAAGAAGGGTGCGGCGATTCGACAGCATAGCCCGTCTATTTGATACAATGGGTACTGTTGTTACTGCTGCTGGGTATAGAAGTAAAGACAAAAGCATCGTATTGTCAGTGAACAAAAAGTTCGATAAGTTGGAGAAAGCGATAAAAAAGCGAACTGGCATGCTGGAGCGCTACTTCAACTATAAAAAGGATACGGCGGATGTTGTAAAAAAATTAAAGGAAACAGATAATACTTTTAGCACGGCTCGACTAGAGAGGGATCTTCGTAAACTTAGAAAAGGTAATTTTTTGAAATCTCGTGTGGTTGAGGCTTTGAAAAAAGGAAAATTTAAAGCGATAAAACCTGTAATTGAAAATCAGCACGCTGAATTGACGGTTGCAAAGGAAATAGATAAAGGTAGTATAGGCGTAACCTTGCTTAACTGTCAGCACTGTGCAGATTATCTTGAAAATAAACTAGAATACAAAGTAAGAGGAACACATGGTTATTCGTTCCCAGGTTGGAAACATCCAACCAACAAAACAAAAGATAACCCAAAATATCAAGTACCTAAAACGCAAGTTGGACAAAGGAATTTGCTTAAGGCGGAGGATTCTGATAGTGAAGTTGAGCCCTAATAGCGATATACCGAAATCCAAGCTAATCCCCCAAGCTTAAAACCTAAAAAAGAGGCAAAAATATTGGAATTAACCGTAATCAAAAACAACGAAATTCTCAAACCATTCTTCGATTGCCATCTCGAATTCGACCTAAAAACGCTCAGTTTATTTGATAAATGCAGCCTTGTAGGTTGGGAAGAGGTGCCGAAACCCAACACATCCACTTCCAAGGCATGACTAATTTCAAACAGTTCAATTAACAAAAAACGAGGAGCCTAATATGACAAGCCACCCGGCATTAGATTGAGGAAGTTTGGATCAGGATACCATATGCGATCGCCTCTTTCATCGCATTGTGCGATGAGAACTGCAAGCCTTGTAGGTTGGGTTGAGAAACGAAACCCAACACATCCACTTCCAAGGCATGACTAATTTTGAACAGCTCAATTGACAAAAAACGACAAAATCTCAGCTCCCCTCCAACCCACCCCTAACCCCTCCCAGGAGGGGAACAAGTGCGATCGCCTATCTTGTAGGGTGCGTTAAGGACAGCGTAAAGCACCAAAATCA
>JACONB010000106.1:0-2622 GCA_014323965.1 Prochloron sp. SP5CPC1
TCATCTTACCCCAGGCCAAGCCCACGACTTACAAGGCGCTGACGTGCTATTGAATAAAATCGGTGAGATGGGCGCGCTGCTTGCAGATAAAGCCTATGATGCAGAACAACGTGTGCTCGAGCGCCTGAAAGAGGCGGATTGTCAGGCTGTCATTCCTCCAAAAAGTAACCGCACAGAACACAGAGAATACGATGAAGAAATGTACAAGTGGCGGCATCTAATTGAAAATCTATTCCAAAAACTCAAGCAATACAGGGCTCTTGCCACACGCTACGATAAAACGGCTCGCAATTTCTTGGGTGCCATCTACCTCGCGGCAGCTGTCATATGGCTTAATTGATGACACGCCCTAGATAAGTAATAAGATAGAGCATTGTCCACCACAAGGTACCGGCGATCCCGCAGGGATATGCATCCATGCACGCGCAGCGCCACTAAAAGTTATCGCCCCATAGGTCACCATTTTCCACTCCCTTTCAACATGCATTGAAACACAAAAGTTTAAAATGCAGCGAAAAAATTAATATAACTTAACAATCAGTCCTTCCGCGCAAAATTTGAACAAAAGTTTAAATAAATCTAAAAATGTTCCCAAATGCCCCTAAGGCTATTGCCAAAACTCAACAAAAAGAGTAAGAATATATTGAATAACTATTTCACCTATAGCGGATGCTCAAACTTTGGTTAACCAGCTTGACTGTATTAATGTTAAACTTCTCCTTTGGCTGCACAATAAATAAGACATCCAACGAAAAAGGAACCCTTAGACTTGTGGCTAATGGAGAAGATTTGGTTCGTCAGGGTTTGCTCTCTAAAGACGGCTGGAAAATAGACTTCAACCATGTTAATGTTACCCTAGCCAATGTAAAAGCTTACCAAACCAATGCCCCTTTAAACCCAGAGCAAGACAAGGAAATCAATGCTTCAGAAACTGTAGTACTTTTAGATACCCCCAAAACTGTAGATTTAGCCGCAGGTGACCAAGAGGCAGCACCAATTCTAGTGCAGCGGGTTCCCGTTGCAGCGGGGGTTTACAATGCCTTATCCTGGAAGGTAACCCATCTAATATTAGATGGCAGGGCGGAAAAAGAAGGAAAAACCATTGATTTTATGCTGGAATTGAACCCTGAACTTAAATACATCTGCGGCGAATATGTGGGAGAAGAAAGGAAAGGTATACTGAAAGCCAACGGGGAAGCTGAAGTTGAAATGACCTTTCACTTCGACCACATCTTCGGGGACGGTAATATGGCAGCCCAAGAGAGTATTAATACCGAATCTCTAGGTTTTCAACCCCTAGCAGCTCTAGGGTCCAATGGTACCTTGAAAGTAGACATGTTAGCCTTAAAGCAAAAACTCCGACAATCCCATTATCAAACTCTCTCTTCAGCCATAGAAGGTTTAGGTCACGTCGGTGAAGGCCATTGTCAAGTACAATAACCACCAATAACTAATGAAATGGCAATCTCTTATCCCCCTTATGACTATATCCATGATGAGTTGGACAGGGCAATCTTTTGCTCATGGCAGCAAAATCCAGTACCGCAAAACTACTGCTATCCAGATTCAAGCTACTTATGATAGTGGGGAACCCATGGCTAATGCTCAACTGGTGGTCTATGGACCAAACAACCCTTCTACTCCTTGGATCAGAGGAATCACCGATGAAAAAGGCTACTTTACTTTTACCCCAGACTTCGACCAAACAGGAAACTGGGATGTTAAAGTACGCTCTTCTGGTCACGGTACCATCATCTCTATCCCCTTAGGAGCAGAAACTGAGACTCCCTTCTCCTCACCCAGGACAGGAGGGGAACCCCTACAGAAGCTAGTGATGGCGGGTTCGGTGGTTTGGGGATTTGTGGGCACTGGTTTGTTCTTTGCGCGAAAAAAGGGGGAATAATGCACATTGCCGACGGTTTCCTGCCCCCAAACATCTGTATAGCAGGTTATGCAATCACAGGAGGTATGACTTGGTATTCCTTGCGTCAGATAAATAAGCAAAACAATCCCCGAGAGCATATGACCAAAGCCTCTCTGCTGGCAGCGGCTTTTTTTGTCATTTCTTCCATTCACATTCCCCTGCCCCCCAGCAGCATTCATTTAGTACTAAATGGGTTAATGGGAGTTTTGTTGGGTTATTACGCTTTCTTTGCTATTCTCATCGGACTATTCTTACAAGCAGTGATGTGGAACCATGGGGGTTTAACTACTTTAGGGGTAAATGGAGCGCTCCTGGGCATTCCCGCACTCCTTGCTTATTACATTTTTCAGTTATCTTATAGGCTAAGACAACCGATCTGGAAGCAAGTTTTCGCATTCTTAGCTGGTGCAGGGGGTTTTGGGATAACGGCGATCACCTTTACCTTACTCATTATTACCACCATTCCTGCTGATATTGACGCCCAAATGGAAAAAACAGCAATTTACGCATCAATGGTGGGTTACTCAATCCAAATGGGTATAGAAGGAACCTTTACCACCATGTTAGTTTCTTTTCTCCAGCGAGTGAAACCCGAACTTGTACCATGAAACTTGCCTTAGAGCGCTATGCTAATTTAAATTCTCCCATTCATCGCTGGGAACCAACTTCTAAGTTTACAGCACTATTGGCGTTGATTT
>JACONB010000106.1:2684-10519 GCA_014323965.1 Prochloron sp. SP5CPC1
TTACCATTAAAGAAGAAGGATGTCAAGCTGCTCTACTCATTGTAACCCGCGCCTGCTGCATTCTCACAGTCAGTTTAGTCTTATTTGGAACAGCCCCCATTCTCAGCAATATTAAAGCCATGCGCTCTCTCCATATTCCTGATATAATTATCGATATGACTCTGCTGACTTACCGTTACTTAGAAGAATTGGGAGCCATGTTGAAAACTATGGAACAGTCCATGAAGTTACGGGGTTTCAATTCTGGCAAGTTAACCCCGGACTATCTGAGGAAAATAGCTCATTTATCAGGTACTTTATTTGTCCGCAGTTACGAGCGCTCCCAGCGTATTTATCAAGCCATGATTTTGCGAGGCTACGGTTACGCCACCTCCCCTAATTATAGCAAAAAAACACCGATTCAGCTAGATTGTAATAGTGGCATTCTTGCCGCGACAACTCTGCTTGTAGCAATATTTTTTATCGTAGCATCTCTGAGCTAAAAATAGCGTCTATCTGGAGAATTATTGGCAAATTAGCGATGACAGTATTAGAAGCGAGACCAACTTTTAAACCAGTACAAGAAAGAGAAGTCCTGAAAATTGCCAACTTATCCTTTAGATATGGCGTCGGTGAGATAATTTTGCAAAAGCTTAATTGCCAGATTTTACAGGGCGAGAAAATAGGTTTAATCGGTGCCAATGGTGCGGGAAAAACCACATTATTCTTCTTAATGACAGGGATGATGTTGCCTTTGGACCAGAAAATATGGGGTTGACACAGGAGGAAGTGGGGAGGCGAGTAGAAGAAGCTTTAGCTCTCACCGGAACATTGCACTTAAGGGATAGAGTGCCCCACCACCTATCTGGGGGGGAGAAATGCATGGTGGCGATCGCCTCAATCTTAGCCATGAGACCCCAGTTAATTCTCTATGACGAACCCACTGCTAACCTAGACTTACGAGCACGTCGTCGCTTGATTCAATTTTTGCAATCCTCTATAGAGACAATTATCTTATCTTCCCATGACTTAGAATCGATTTTGGAGGTATGCGATCGCGTCTTGTTGCTGAGACGGGGCCAAATAATTGCAGACGGTAAACCCCGAGAAGTGATGGGGGATAGAGAACTGATGGAAGCCAATAGTTTAGAAGTACCACATTCGCTTCTTTAATCTTGGGGACTTAGACCCACTATATCAGGATCAATATTCAATTCCCTTAATTTCTCCGCTAATAATTCAGCTCGTTGACGTTCCTGTTCAGCCCGTTGGCGCTCTATTTCTGTATCTGTGAGGATCCAGTTCTCCTCCAAGTCATACCATCGTAACCAGAATCCTTCTATCTTGCGCAAACCTGTTTCATAGGTACCGAACCATAATCCCAATCCCAATTCCAGTTTCGGCATCCAGATTTTTGGCTCTGTTAAAGGTAACTCTTCATAGCCATGGTTTTCATGAAAAAATGCCCGTAATTGCCCTATATATCGATTAAACACGACGTAATAAGGCACTTGCAAAATCTCCTCATATACTTCCCATTTGGTGGGTGCTTCCTCTTCCTGGTGGGTTGTTTCTCCTAAATCTTCTCCTTCCGTTCCTGGAGATACCAACTCCACAATAACCATGGGAGGAACTCTCTCTTGCCACATTACGTAACTTCGTCGTAATTGGGCACTCTCATAAAAACTCCTCTCCCCTACCACTCCAAACCAGTCAGGGCGCTTATACCATTGGCTATGGGCTAAGTCGTAATATAAGTTCAAATCACTACCACTAAAAACCTGTTCGGGTTGGTAATGGGGTGGTTTAAAAGTACGGCGTAATAATTCAGGTTGAAAGTCATGAAATTCGTCTGGCAAACCAGGCTCCTTGGGGTCTTCACTAGGTAAATCATACATTGTCAGCAGTAAGTTTGCCCCGGACAGGGGTGAAGTGTGGCTCTCTTTTAAAGATTCAATTGAAGTTTTCATAGGTCATCCGGATCAATATTTAATTCCCGTAATTTAGCAGCTAATAATTCAGAAAGATAATTCATCAAAATAATCGTAGGTTGGGTAGAGCGCAAGCGAAACCCAACCTACAGCTGCTCGGCTCGACTTAATTTAAGGAATCTCCCATTAATTCATAGGGCTGTGGACAAAACCAGGAGTACATACCCAAAATCTATGCTTATTTGAGCTAGTTTCCCTTGGATTTGCGCTTTGGCGATGTGTTTACAGTTCCATGTTAACAGATAATCCATATCATGAATGGTTGCTACGTTTTAAAAATTGTCCTGTTAAGTCTCGGAGTGCATCATTCCACTACAGGATTATGGGTTGAACATAAACTCATGAAGTAGTTCACGATTACTTTAAACATAACCCAATCTTACCTTTCCAAGCGCCGCTGTTCGCGCCCTTAATTGTACCCACTTCTTAATTTCAGGTCGAAAATTAAAAATTAATCTGCGTTTTATCCCAAAATCTTTCTTAATAAAAATCTTATTCATGAGCGGATAACCTTCATTTATAATTAAAGCGAATGGCATTGTCATACTATAATTTATATCATGAGGTTTGCCATACTTGTAAGACAGGCCCTCGGCACTCATCCAAGCGGCTGGTTTGTATCCGTGTTTAATCATAAATTGACTTAAACCGATTTCGCACTCTACAATGATCCGTTCTCTCAACTCATTCTGATCCTTTATCTCAAAGAAACGCTCGAATTCAATGGCAGTAAAGAATTCTTCGAACAACGGAATAGCGTCTTGCCTAAAAATCAAAAAGTGAGATTGGAGGTGGTAACTGGGGGAATCTAGTATAGCAAAGTCACGAAAGTCATCGTGTGAGTCTATTATTCCGCAGAAACGCGACGGATGTGCTTTGCACCACTCAAAAAATGCATCCAGCGTGCAGTCTTTTAGTAGTATATTGCTATTATTCACTACGCCTAAGGTGTGTAAATCATCTTAGAGTATTTTAGACGGATACAATGATAGTACTCTTGCCACAGCAGGTTTTGCTTAGGCACACTGATATGCCTTAAGATAGTGAACCCTAAACTACTATACTTAGTATAAATACTAATGGGGTTGCCGTCCAGTAAATACCTTAATTATCGGATACATAGCGTATTCCTTTGTAGAGCGTTTTTTCAAATAGCCATCAAAATCAATTTTTATACGAAACTGAGGGTGAATAGAGCCGGCGCAAGATGCGTTTTTTCTGATTAGGGCACGCGAGTTGATACGTTGCAATATCCAAAAACAAATCAGAAAAGCAGGCGTTATGTTGTTTAATCCAAAATTATACAATCTGTCAATTACCTTTTCAATTGCCGATATTGGCAGAGATGGATGATTTAATTGTGTTACAACCGCTCGGTTGTTAAATACCGTTCATAAGGTTCCCCACATTGCTTCCGAAATTGATGAGCCACCTTCCGCACCAACCCGGAATGCAAAGAGACTAATTGATTGCGCAGTTTGACAGAAGGATTGCCCTAGTAAGCAATCAGCAGTTCAATACCGGGAAAACTAGCAGACATAGTCGTTACAATGATAATAGTGGGTTTGTAATTATTCGCAGGCTTTTCCAAATCCGTCTTACCATGGTTATTTCACGGAAATATTCCCATGGGGTGACCCAGGCTTTGCCGGGATCCGCTACGCGGCGCGGGTATCCGCACATACACCCAAAAGGTTCATTTCCGTCACAATAGAATCAGAAAGGAAATTTCTTTAATAAAGTCAAAACAAGAAAAGTATCATGAGCAGCACCAGTAACTTCCGCCAAGCAATGCGGGAAGTCAAAGGTCAAGCCTTAGTAGGACCCAATGTCATCGCCAACGCCCTCCCTTATCTCGGTGGTGGGCTAGTATTGACTGCCGTGGGTATCTATGGCGGTTTAGGCGTAATTCAGTCTAACCCAGAACTATTCCGTCCCACCTTCTGGGTGGCATTAATTGCCGAGATTATTCTTTTCTTCGTGGTCCGTAACGTTGCTGAAAAAGGGAACAACAGCCTCGCACTCCCTATGGGAGCAATGTACAGTCTCCTGTCGGGGTACACCCTCACAGCCCTTATTTTGACCGCCCTTGGAACTTCTGGGGTAGGCATTCAAGGGATTGGTATTGCCGCTCTTGGCTGCGGCGTTACCTTTGTGGTTGCCCGCAACATGGGATCCAATCTCTCCGATGAAGATGGCATGGCTCTGACGAAAACAGTATACCTAGGTATAACAGCCCTGGTAGTGGTTCTCATCGGTCAGCTTATCTTCTCTCTCTTTGGAGTCTACACTCCTGGGTGGCTGGAAATTGCCATTTCCGGCGTGGGAGTCTTCCTCTTTGCCGGTGCAGCAGTGGTAGATTTTTACATCCTACCCCGAGTCTATCGGGACGACCAGTATTTATCCGCTGCCCTGTCCATGTACTTGACCTACATCAATTTGTTTGTCTTTATTCTCCGTCTGTTGATTTCCCTCAATAGCAGGGACTAAAGCTAATCTTTAAATACCTCAGAAACGTCCCTCATGGGGCGTTTCTTATGGTCAATTTTAGTTGTTAATTTTGGTTTTGCTGGCTTTCCTCTTCAGCGGTGGAAGTTTCCTCCGGTGTAGTGGGCCGATTTTTGACTTTCATTGTTAAATAGCGAATTACTTCATCGCTCAGACCCATAGCTTTTTCCAGAGGTGCTACTTGCTTTCCCGAGGCATTATAATTCATCTGGATATAGATGCCATCCTGATATTTTATAATGGGATAAGCCAACCGTCGCTTACCACGATTTTGAATCTCAATTTCCTCGGCTCCATATTCGGTAATAAAATCGCGATATTTTTGGATTTCCTGCTCTACCCGCTCTTCTGACAGATCGGGACGGAGGATATACATCATTTCGTAACTTACACTCATCAATTCAACTCCTTACGGACAAAATGGCTTCTTTTACCCCTGCTCTACACAACCTGGTAGAATTTTATATCTAGCAATAAGTAAAGAAGCAAGGATTTCAAATCTTACTACTAACAGACGGAGAATTGCTAGTAACTTGGGCGCTGGGCGCACAACCTGCGCCCCTACACCGCTAAAAAATCTCCCAATCTATTCAATCACCATTCTGCAACGTTATGGCGCAACGCTACGTCCGAGTAAAAACCACCCAAGGACAAACCTACTACGGGTTACTTCGACTTGACCGGAGCGTACAAGTTCTGGATGCACCTCCCTGGTTAGGGGGACAAACCGCCGATCTGGAATTGGAACTCAATAGTTACCAACTGCTAGCTCCCTGCGCTCCTTCCAAAATTGTCGCTGTGGGGAAAAATTATGCCGCTCACGCCGCCGAAATGGGAGGGGAAATACCAACTGAGCCGATTTTATTCCTGAAACCTCCTACCGCCGTCACTGCTCATGGCATGCCGATCTATTATCCAGAACAGTCCCATCGAGTAGATTATGAGGGAGAATTAGCCCTAGTGATAGGAGAGCGGGCAAAAAACTCCACCCCAGAGGAGGCAGTACGTCAAATTTGGGGCTACACTATCGCCAATGATGTTACTGCTAGAGATTTACAAAAGAAAGATGGTCAATGGACTAGAGGGAAAGGATTTGATAGCTTTTGTCCTCTGGGTCCATGGATCGTGCGGGAATTGAGTGCTGGGGCAAAATTGCAAACTTTTATGAATGAAGAAGAGGTTCCACGTCAATCTACCGACCTTGAAGAAATGGTCTTCTCCCCAGAATCCATAGTCTCTTACATTTCTCAAGTCATGACCTTGTCCCCAGGAGATGTTATCCTCACGGGAACCCCAGAAGGAGTAGGACCAATGCAAGAAGGCGATCGCGTGAGAATCGAAATCGAAGGCATTGGTCATTTAGAAAACCACGTTCTGGTCAGTATCTAATGCAAGGATACCCCTCACTTGCAATAAAGTTACCGGATTTGAGAATAAGCAGCATCGGAAATCGTGGGAATTTCTGCGTATTGTCCCAAAGCTGACTGAACCATGGAATAGAAACAGACAGCAAGTCCTCCCAAAAAGATTGTATTGCTCAGGGTTTCCACCAGCAAACCTCCTCCCAAACCAGGGAAGATAAATTGGAAAACTAATCCCAACAAATACAAAAGAATCCCAATCAGAATGGTCTGAATAGTGTTAAACCGGATAAAATCGCTGATTCTTGGATTTCTCACTACTGCAAAGTACAAGACTAAGAAAACGATAAAATCTGACAATGGCAAACTGTCGTAAATCCACAATACAGGTGATAGCAGAAGGTAAAGAAGTTGTCTTAAAGGAGGGAACTCTCGGAGTAAAAAATCTCCAAAAGGCAAAAATCGTACTATGGCAAATAAATAGACAAGTGTACTAAAAATTTTGTCTTTAGCATCTGTATAACCCCGCCAATTCATGCTCTTGCTCCTTTTAAATATTGTCAATGAAACTTGATTAATTACTGGGTATCCATCTATTATATTATATATATGATATATTGTTATTTCGTGCTCATATAGATATTTATCCTTCGTCTTATTCTGTCCTACTATCAATACTAGCGATGCGGAACCCCATCTGACATTCATAAAGAGCAGGTCGCTCCTTACCGCCTTTTTTTGATATACAATGACCACAGCCCAGTTTACCTTGATGCCAGCGAGGTAAGCCAGTGCGATCCGCTAGCAGACAACCTTGACAAACTTGCTGCGCCCGCAGGACTTGTTGGTCAGTAAGAATGACTAGCATTTTACGCCCCTCCAATTTACTTAAAATTATAACTTAGATTAGTGGGCAATAGGGATCTATAAATTAAGGCAGGAGAGATTCCCTTGTCTACCCTTGGCTAAACTCACAAAAACGGTTAAGATAAGAAGCTTGGTAAAGTAGAGAATATTATTGGGAGTAGGATCGGTCAGTAATGAAAACAAATTTAGATTTTCTCGCCCAGACAGATGGAGCAATAGCAGAAATAATCCAGCTGGAACGAGCATCTAGAGTTGATTGCGAGCGAAAACTTTACCACACCTGCCGTTTTAGCAGCCCAAGGGTCAGTATTAACCAATAAATACGCTGAAGGCTTGCCAGGAAAGCGCTATTATGGCGGCTGCGAGTTCTGTGATCGGGCAGAACAACTGGCAATAGATCGGGCAAAACAGCTCTTCGGAGCAGCTCACGCTAACGTTCAGCCTCACTCAGGAGCCCAAGCTAATTTTGCCGTTTTCCTGGCTCTGCTTCAACCAGGGGATAAAATCATGGGCATGGAACTATCCCACGGCGGACATTTGACCCACGGTTCCCCCGTCAACGTATCGGGGAAGTGGTTTGAAGTAGTTCATTATGGTGTCAACAGGGAAACAGAACGGCTGGAGTACGATCATATTCGGTCTATAGCACTGAAGGAACGGCCAAAATTAATCATTTGTGGCTATTCCGCCTATTCCCGCATCATCGAATTTGCCAAGTTCCGAGAAATCGCCGATGAAGTGGGAGCATATTTAATGGCAGATATAGCTCACATTGCCGGTTTAGTGGCTACAAATCATCATCCAAACCCAGTCCCCTACTGCGATGTGGTCACAACCACTACCCACAAAACCCTCCGGGGACCACGAGGGGGTTTGATTCTCAGCCGGGACCAGGAATTGGGCAAAAAGTTAAATAAAGCAGTTTTCCCCGGTTCTCAAGGTGGTCCCTTAGAACATGTGATCGCCGCTAAGGCAGTAGCTTTCGCAGAAGCTATGAAACCAGAGTTTAAAGTTTACTCCCAACAAGTTATCGCCAATGCTCGGGCAATGGCCCAAGGCTTTGCAGATCGGGGCTTCAAGTTGGTTTCTGGGGGTACGGACAATCACCTACTGCTGGTGGATCTCCGTT
>JACONB010000107.1 GCA_014323965.1 Prochloron sp. SP5CPC1
TATAAGTTGCTTTTAGGCTAGTTTGTTCCCCCAGCAGTTTCCCATTTTCCCTATATGTATCCCCTTGCCCATCTCGCCGCCCATAAGCGATCGCGCAGCTCTTCAGAACATTGCCATAGTCGTCAACGGCGATAGTGAAATTATGGGCTATGCGCGGGTCTTGGGGATTGCGTTCGCAATGGTAAGACAGAGATTCTCGCTGCCAAACGTAAAAAACTGCATATTGATTTTTACCTTGGGGCTGCAACAGCTTGACGTTATAACCCGCCTCGCTGACGGTATAAGGATTTTCTGCTAATTTTGAACCGTCGAGCCCGTAAACTTCCGATCGCAAAACCGTTCCTTTCAGAGCCACCTGTCCTTGCCGGACTTCTTCATTGCTCGGATCCCGTCCTCCCCAATCGAATATCGTCTCTCGCGGCGGCGCGGCGCGGTCGTCTCCTTGAAAATACTCGCGTTCGTACTGGTGGCACAACGAAGTTTGTTCCAGCCACGCCCCGGTGTGATACCAAGTCTTGGTCAATACTGGCGGTACGTCGTAGGGTTTGGCACCGTCCGCTAAAGTTTCCGCATCCTGCCGTTCCACCCGACCAAAACCGCGAAATTCTCTTTCTTCTCCATCATAGTAACCGTGATGGTAGCTGTATTTAGTTACCAGGGTCGTATCGGAGATTAAATCCTTCGTTTCTGTTTGGGCAACTACCTGTACGGGAAAGGGGAGGTTGGTAATCCAAGGCCGCCCTTTTTCCTTATCTTCTAGATAATATTTGGTGGAACTGGCGTAGGTAATCGTGGATGTCGCTCCCAGATTGTTATTTATCTCCTCTAGAAGATAGGGTTTTGTCCTCTGACAGAAGTCGTAGCACCAATGGCGCGGCTGGGGATGGCTTTCGCTAAAGACCATGCAAGTCGTCCCGTTACCGAAGACATCGGCAAAGCTGATTTGGTCTAAGTTATCCCAGGGACTCGGTAAATAAATAGTCAGCGGTTCGCTGAAGGAATTACCACTTTGATTGAACCAAATCAGGACCCGATCGCTCTTCACATACAATATATCTGCTGTCCCAGAACCATCAATATCTGCTAAAAACAACCGCGAGATATCGAAGTCTTCGCCAAACCCAGGTGCGTTGCCCAAAGTAACTTTTTTGCCAAACTTCCCGTAACCTAAAGAGGGCCAGCATTCTACTAAACCATTTTTGATTCTGACTAAATGCTGCCTCCCCGTACCGAAGATATCCGCAAACCGCAAGGCTTCGGTGCGATCGCCTTTCCTCTCCAAAGGCAAATCGTATTCCGGATGCCGTATCAGGGGCCTGCCAAAACCTGCTTTCCCTTTTCCCGGATAAACCTTGACGCGATCGCCTTCCAGGCGCAACAAGTCCAGCAACCCATCACCGGTAATATCCGTCAACTGACTATCCGGGTCCATAAATTCGTTCGCAAAAGCCGGAAACGTCTGAAAACCCTGCCAACTGCGATCGCTGTTGACTTCGTAATATCCCGAAACGTTTGGGGTACTCAGAACTAAGTCTAATTGACCATTTCCGGTCAGATCGATTAACTGTTGGGTGTTGGTTTTCCCATGGGCGATCGGCAAAGATTGAGGTTCTTGGGGAGGGTTATATTTTACTGCTTTACTTCCCTTACCGTTGGCTGCTGGTTCCCAGTACAGAGTTGTGATGCCGTCGTTGTACAATACTCCCGGAATGCCTTCCCCGTATAAATCCAGGATTTGATACTCTGGGGAAATCAAACCGGGCAAAAACCGACTGTCCTCTTCTAGGAACGGTTCAAACTCGTGTCCTTCGGGCTGGAATTGAGTATATTGAAACTCCAGAGGCGGTAAACTCTTGCTTTGATACTGACCGTTTTCATAGCGATACCCGATCGCCTCTACCGCCGTCAAAAAAGTAATATTAGGATCTTCTCGATAATGGAAGCGAGTCCCGTGAACGAGTACCGGTTCACCATCGTTCAATTCCTGAAAACGGTGAAACATTAAAATGTTACGGCACAGTCGATGGGTACGAATTTCAAACCCCGCATGATAGGTAGAGAAGGGGTCTTGTCGGTTTGCCCATTCTCCGACCGAGGTATAAGGTGTCCTATTCCTTGGATCTAATATGTACTCCCCATAGTCAAATATCACTTCAAAGTGCCAGACAACCTTGCTAAGGTCATCTCCCGATCGCAACGGTCGGTCATTTCCATACTGAATCTTCTCTATATATTTATTTGCCCTTTGCGTCCGGTTCTCTTCGTAAATCGCGTTGGGAACTCTCTGGGTATTTTCTGGCTTGTAGCGATAAATAATGTAATTGCCTTGGGCATCAAAGCTTTCTTCTAGCAGCCACTCAAAGACTCGGTTTTCGTTTTCTGGGTCGCTGATTCTTGCTTGAGGCGTTTTGCCAAAAATACTGGTGATATTGTCTCTACTGGTTACTCGCCAATAGGACTCTCCCGTAGAGTTGTGGGTCCATTGCTCGATTTTGGCAAACAATCCTTCCGTCCGGGGGCGGTAGGCGATGATGTGGCAACTGCCTTCGGTGCGGGAACCTACCGGCACTAAATCGTCGGCGTTGGAGAGGATAAAGGTATCGGTGTCGTCGTATTTGGGCAGTCCTTTGGAGGTCTTGCGGGAGATGTTGGGAATGGACAGAGCGAAACCCAAGCCAAAAATTCCGTTTCCGGCTCCAGAACTGTAACTGACGCTTAGTTGCGGTTCAAAGCCGCGACAGGGAGTAGTTGCAATGGGAATTGAAAGCCCGGCGGTGCCACTGAATTCGTCTGGTTGAAATGTTTCGCCAATGCCAGTAATCGCCCCGCCTCCTTTGGGTAAGGATACTTGGGTGGCTGTAATTTGGTTGCTGGTTTCGCTATTGCTGTCCATAATTGACATTTTGCCTGAATTGTCTTTTATCCTTGGGATTTTGATTTGCGTTCTGTTCTCTAGACGTTGCCCGTTGCTCTTTTCTGACAAACTTTTTCTTTCTTTTTCAAGAAGGCGATCGCCACGATGACCATTACGAGCTTGAACTGCTTTAATTTATTGCACTACACCCTCGGGTATTAGAAACAAAGCTGATCAGGTATGGTCCCCACTTGGGCGCTGGAAGCAGGAGCGGCTACAGCCAACTGACTGGGAAAGTTGCCGAAAAGCTGCCAGGTGGGTAAAAAGGAGAACAGCACAAAAATTAGTGTTGCTGCAATTAATGTCAGACTTTTTAACCCAATTCCCATTTTGGCTGGCACAAAAGACTGAAACTTTTCGCCAATACTCTGGGTTGCTGTGATTTTATGACTGTAGCCACTCATTAGACATTCCCTCAGTTTTTTTAGTTCACCACAACTATAACAACTCCTCTGTTAAGCTGTCAATCAATTTACACAAAACTTAACAATTGAACAAAGCACCGCAGATAGAGCCCTACGGGCGGCGGGTTTGGGTAAAGGTGAGAGTGGTCAAAATCAGCTAGTAATATTTCAAGCTTTGGTTGACACCAATTGGAATTTCCTTTATCATCAAACTATATCGATAGAGTTTTGAGAAAATAATCTATGAGTAAGCACAGCCAAGCTGCCTGGGCCAAAAATTATATCGGAACCCAGGAAGCCTCCTTCCTCCTCAACATCAGTGCAGTGAGATTGCGCCAACTGTTGCAGCAGGGACGAGTTATAGGAGCTTGCAAGTCCGGCAGACGCTGGCTCATACCCTTAAAGAAGGGCCTGCCCCAGATTACACCAGGCAAGAGGGGTCCTGCCGGTACTTGGAGTAGGAGGCGGCGCCCGGTTAATACCAGGATTCATGTCAATAGAGAGGTTTTAGCCTCCAACAAAAAACACGGCACCAACCATCCTCCCATTTCCGTGAGAATTGGGTCCAAGACCTACTTGTGCCATGAAGTGGATCTTCCAGGTAACGCCAAGATGATTTACCGGCCCCACAAATCTTTGCCTTGCGGGGCTGTGCTTTGGTTGGAGGTGCCCCCGGATGTGGTGATTGGGATGAAACACTAAACCCTTTGCGCCCTTCCCCTGGGCGAAACCCCCCCCAAATACAAGGCTCTAATACGTTCCTTAAATAAACCCACTGCTTTTCTTTGTCCCTGGGTTTTACTTTGCTCCATAAACTCAGGAACCTCTCTCAGGGGTAAAAAGGGGAAAACTAGACTCTGATCGGTTTTTTCGTATTCTCCTGACTCCTTCAATAGGTAAACTTCTAAACTTCCTTCACTATAACGCCAAAGTTCCTTAATTCCTAGGGAACCATAGATGGTAAATTTATTGAGAGAAGAATTGGTATAATCTGATTCTATCGCTAAATCTGGCGGGGGATCCACGGCTAAATTAATTTCATCCTTTCCTCTTACTCTAGCTTCATTTTGGATGTAAAAGCAACTATCCGGTTCGATGGCTCTCTTTAAATCTGGGCGTTCCAGTATTAAAGAACCTAGACTTCTCAGCTCTATTTCTAGTTCATCCACAATAGCTTCAATTAAACTCTCCAGCAGTCGTTTTGGTTCTTCGTGTTGTAAGAGTGGCATTTGAATTTCTAATACTCCCCTATCGTAAGCGATTCGCCAAAGTCGATTTTCCCCCACCTCCCTCATTAAAGCTTGATAAGTTGACCAGCTCACCCCTCTTAAAGGTATAATGGTAGATAGGCTAACTGTTTTGGTTTTCGGTTTGGCGATAGTAGTTACCATGACTTGACCTCCTTTCAATATTATATGCTAAGAAATATGGGCTTCCTTTGTCAGACTTTCTTGCAGCGCAAACCTATGTTGGGTTTCTCCTTGATTTGAAGATTGAAAAACCACAGAGGCGCAGAGGGCGCAGAGAGGAAAGATGGGCTAAGATGGGCTAAGATTGAGCTATACTTAGTTTTATTCCCCGTTTCCCCGTTCCCTCTTGAAAAAACAATGACATTAGTAGTAGCAGGAGATATTGGCGGTACCAAGACCATATTAAGACTAGTTCAGCTAGCAGAAGGTACTGTAGAGACTCTACACCAAGCAACTTATAGCAGTCAGCAATTTCCAGATCTAGTCCCTATGGTGCAGCAGTTTATCACTACCAGCGGGAGGGAAACCCCCCAACAGGGCTGTTTTGCCATTGCGGGTCCAGTATTGAACAATACCTCCCAACTCACTAATTTAAATTGGTCCCTGAGTAGCGATCGCCTTGCTCAGGAACTAAAAATGACCAGGGTGAGTTTAATTAACGACTTTGCTGCTACTAGCTACGGTATCCTGGGTTTGGCAGACTCGGATCTCCATACTCTACAGTCGGGGGAACCGGATAAAAATGCTCCTCTTGGAGTTATTGGAGCGGGAACTGGTTTGGGACAGGCTTTTTTAGTCCCAGTGGACTCAGAATATCATGTCTTTGCTACGGAAGGGGGTCATGCTGATTTTGCTCCCCAAGTCTCATTAGAATTTGAGTTGTTAGTATATTTGCAGGAAAAATACGCTACGGACCATATCTCTGTGGAAAGGGTAGTTTCTGGTCAAGGTATCGTAGCTATCTATCAGTTTCTGCGGGATAGCCAATTTTTACCGGAGTCTCCTACTATAGCAGATGCTATTAGAACTTGGGAAGGACAGGAGAAGGATGAAAAAGATAGAATAGATCCAGCAGCAATAATTGCTTCTTCTGCTCTCGCTAAAGAAGACCCTCTGTGTGTTAAAGTGATGGAGATGTTTGTCACTGCCTACGGTAGGGAAGCGGGGAATCTCGCTCTCAAACTATTACCCTATGGGGGATTATACATCGGTGGGGGCATTGCAGCCAAAATTTTACCCCTCATGACCGACGGTTCTTTCCTGAGGGCTTTCCAGCAAAAAGAGCAACTCAGTTACCTGCTAGAAAGAATACCAGTCCATGTCATCTTAAACCCCGAAGTGGGACTTGTGGGTTCCGTATTATATGCTCTCAGAAGGTGATAGGTGCTAAACGAGGGAGCTGGTAACTAGTAACTGGTAACTGAAAAAATGGCTGGTCATAGTAAATGGGCAAACATCAAGCGTCAAAAGGAAAGAGTAGACGGGAAGAAAGGGAAGACCTTCACCCAACTATCTCGGGCTATTATTGTAGCTGCTCGAAATGGTATCCCGGATCCTGATGGGAACTTTCAACTGCGCACTGCAATTGAAAAAGCTAAAGCTGCCCGGATACCTAAGAATAATATCCAACAGGCGATCGCCAAAGGGGCAGGCACTTTCAGCTCTGATGATGCTAATCTAGAGGAGATTCGCTATGAAGGTTACGGTGCTGGGGGGGTAGCTATTTTAATCGAAGCCCTGACAGATAATCGCAATCGCACGGCGGCGG
>JACONB010000108.1 GCA_014323965.1 Prochloron sp. SP5CPC1
GAACTTGAGGGTGCAGCCCTAACTTCTCAAGCTTATGGATTGGTAATCGACTGGTTTCCCATTCTCCTAGCCCTTTCCGTTTTCTTCTTTGCCATTTCCACCATGATATCCTGGAGTTACTATGGGGAAAAGTCTTGGGATTATCTCTTCGGTGCAACCTTCGGGGAAGGTAGTGCGATTGTTTACAAAGTCTTGTTCTTGATGGCCATCTTCATTGGTTCCGTTGCCAACCCGGGAGCAGTTATCGATTTCAGCGATGGCATGATCTTCTTTATGGCTTTTCCCAATTTGTTGGGAGCTTATTTGCTATCTAATAAGGTAGTGAAAGATTTACAGGAATATACCAATCGTTAGGACACTTTTTGCCCACCTTGCGAATATAAGAAGGTTTCGCCCTCGGCATCCGCGATGGCGAGGGCAAAGACGCAAAGGGGGGAGGAAGAGGGAGAATGAATGAAACTGGTTTAATTATTACACCTTAAAAAAAGGGCATCTATTATACTACGACTAGTGCAATTAAACTCTTCCTCCTCTCTGCGCTGGAGCGAGTCTCCGAGCGGCTACCTGTGTCTCTGCGTGAAACTTATCTTCATTTTCTTTCCTTATTATGAAAAAACGACTTATCAAAAGTCTCTACTATATCACCCATATCGAGAATTTACCTTCCATTCTTGAACAAGGAATTTTATCCCATCAACAAGTTGAAGAGCAGAAACTTTCTTTTACTCCTATCTATGACAGTGATATCGTCAATATGCGCCAGGGAAAGGCTACACCTAACCATGATAGTTTGTGGGAGTATACCAACTTATATTTTCAGCCCCGTAATCCCATGATGTATCGAGTGGTTCATGAAAAGAATAAGAGAGATATTGCCATTCTTGGAGTAAAACCATCGATTCTGAATAAAAAAGATGTTCTGATTACCGATGGCAATGCAGCAAATGCTTCAACTCAATTTTTTTCTTATTCAGAAGGTTTGGAAGTAATTAAAGCGCAATGGAAAGTCATTCAAAACGATTGGTGGAAATCTCATGACGGCTCAAAAAGAAAGATTATGGCTGAATGCTTGATTCGGGAGCGGGTCAAACCAGAACTGATCCATTCAATATTTGTCACCGATGACACAACCAGGGAGCGAGTTGAGTCAATTATTGGTCCAGTGAGAATCCCCGTAATTCCTGAATCTCATATGTTCTTCCAGCCCCGATCTTCTACTCGTATTGGAACAAATATCTCCCTGATAGAAGGGGATATGTTTTTCTCTAATATGCAGACTTTAACCATTAGCGTCAATCTTCAAGGCATAATGGGGCGCGGGTTGGCTTCCAGGGCAAAGTATCAATTTCCTGATGTATACGTTGTCTATCAAGATGCCTGTCGAAATAAACAAATTACTGCAACCACACCCTATGTTTATAAACGGGAAGCTTCCTTCGATGAAGAACTGGCAGACCTTAGTCGTCCTCTTTCAACTCCCAATTCCATCAAGTGGTTCTTGCTCTTTGCCACCAAGAGAAAATGGCGAGATAATTCCCGTCTAGATGATATTGAAAGGGGATTGGATTGGCTGAGAACGAACTTTGAACAAGAGGGAATCCAGTCTTTAGCAATGCCAGCTTTAGGTTGTGGATTGGGCAACTTGGACTGGTCTACCGTAGGACCAGTAATGTGTCGCTCCTTGCATGAGATAGGAATCTCAGTTGCTATCTATCTTCCACGGGAACGCAAAATTGAGCCGCAATTCTTAGAAGCATCTTGCTTGCTCAAATATTGATAATATAGATTTTATCCACCCTAGGTCGAGAACAATGTTCAAAAAACACATTCTTTACCTGACTATGATGTGGGGAACAAGTCGTCTGGTAATTATTATTGCCATGTTGGTGATCGCTCCCTTACTACCTGCCCCTCCTGGAGGCGTTCAAGCTGAATTTGGTTGGGGAGTTTTCTCTTATTGGGATAGCTTACATTACCAGCAAATAGCCACTACAGGCTATGATATCCAAAAGGGTAGTTTTGGGGATAATGTAGCCTTTTTCCCTTTCTTTCCCCTCGCTATAAGGGCATTAATGAATCTGGGGTTGCCCTTTGAAGTAGCAGGCACTCTCCTCAGTAACCTCGCCTTTCTCGGGGCATTAATAGTACTCTTTACTTGGGTAGCAAAACGTCACGGTATCAGTGCTGCTCGCTGGGCAACTGCTGTTTTAGCTTGGTGTCCTTTTTCTCTCTTCGGTACTGTTATTTATACAGAAGGGTTATTTTTATTATGGAGCACCGCTGCTCTTTACACCTTCGATAACAAGCAATATTTTTGGGCGGCATTGTGGGGAGCATTAGCTACAGCGACTCGGGCTCCTGGGTTAGCTCTCATACCCGCATTTTTAATGATAGCTTTCCGAGAGAAGCGTGGTCCTATTGCTTATATTAGTAGTTTGCTCACTGGAACAGGAGTACTGCTTTACAGTGTATATTGCTGGTTACAGTTTGGCGAACCCCTGGCATTTATCTTAGCCCAAAAACCATGGCAACCGGAACAAGCTTTTTGGGGACAGGGTTGGTTGAAAATGCTGTCACAAATTGCCATTGGTTGGGGAAATTGGCATTTTCCCTTATTTTGCCTCATCTGCGCCATAGGCTATTGCTTGTGGCGATGGCGAGGAAAGCTGGGTCGAGTAAAAACAGACTATGGCTTTTACACTTTATTCGTGATACTATGGATTTTAGCAGGGGATCCTTTTATCAATATTGTCATGGTTGGCGGCGGTATTTTCTTATTGTGGCATTCCCGGAAAATAATGGGTTCTCTTCCTTGGCTTTACGGTCTTTTTAGCATGATGATTATCTTGAGTCCTGGCAGAACCATATCCGCAGAACGTTACGTCTATGGGATTGTTTCTGTAGCCATCGCCCTCGGTTTTCTGCTGCAAAAACATCCTCGTTGGCGATATCCCTTATGGGGATTTTCCTCTCTCCTCCTCGCTCTTTTCGCTATTCGCTTTGCCCAACACCTTTGGGTTGCTTAATGACAATGAGATAGTTTTTCGCTAACTCGTCGTGTATCTTTCTGGTCATAAAGATGATTTCCGGAAACGTTCCCTAGCTCTCAGGCGCGACAAATGGGATAATTGAACAATATTGATAATTATAACATGTATGAGCAAGACTATTTCAATCGTCATTCCCATTTACAACGAAGAAGACAACATCGGCGAACTATATGGACGCTTGGTGAAGGTAATAGAACGACTAGAATACGAAGCTGAGTTAATTTTCGTAGATGATGGCAGCAGGGATCGCTCCTTGCAACTAATGGCAGAAATACACAACCAAGACTCTCGGGTTCGTTATCTGAGTTTAGCCAGGAATTTCGGTCATCAAATTGCCCTTACTGCTGGATTAAACTTTGCTCAGGGTGAAGCTATCATTGTCATGGACGCTGACTTGCAAGATCCGCCGGAAATTATCCCCAAGCTGATTGAAAAATGGCGTCAAGGCTATCATGTGGTCTATGGTCAAAGGATAACTCGTCGTCAAGAAAATTGGTTCAAGCGAACCATGGCTTATATTTTTTACCGCTTCCTACGTCGGCAGAATATACGATGAAGTAAAAAGAAGACCCACATATACTGTACAAAGAAAAGGTAGGTTTTGATGCAGAAACATTTAACTTGGGCGATGGCCATTAGTACTATCATTTTATTTACCTGTAGCAGTTTACGACATGCCCTGTTTCAATCAACTGCTTTCGATTTGGGAATTTTTGACCAAGCAGTATATTTAATTAGTCAGGGAGAGTCGCCTGTTTCATCTTTCTTAGGTTTTCACATTCTTGGGGACCATGCTGCATTAATATTCTATCCCCTCGCTTTGCTCTACAAAATATACCCCCATGTTAGCTGGTTATTTGCAGTACAAGCAATATCCTTGTCCCTGGGAGCATTACCAAC
Organism: Prochloron sp. SP5CPC1; assembly: GCA_014323965.1. Taxonomy (GTDB): domain Bacteria; phylum Cyanobacteriota; class Cyanobacteriia; order Cyanobacteriales; family Prochloraceae; genus Prochloron. The sequence goes on from JACONB010000108.1 coordinate 3,951, forward strand.
ATGGTATCTAGCACGTCATGCTGGTTTGGGGGAAAAACAAGCCACAACTATGGCAGTAGTTTATCTGCTTTATCCCCTGGTTTTCAATATCAATTTATTCGATTTTCATCCAGAAGTAATAGCATTACCTAGTATATTGGGAGCAATATTAGCAGCGCGGCTCGGTAATGGGTGGTGGTTTGGTTTAGCTTTAATCTTGATTTTGAGTTGCAAGGCAGTATTGTCTTTGACTGTAGCAGCAATGGGGTTCTGGTTGCTAGTCTTTGAGAAAAAGCGTTTCTATGGAGCCATGGCTCTTTTTGCTGGTATTGCTTGGTTTTTAATCACTACTCAGGTAATTATCCCCTCCTTTAGTGGCGCAGAAGCAGCCGCAGTAGAACGTTATAATTTTTTAGGAGACTCTGTTCTGGAAATTGCCACCAACTTGCTCCTTAAACCGGGAATAGTACTTAGCCAAATCTTTACCCTCCCTAATCTAGAATATCTCCTCCTGCTGCTGTCGCCAGTAATTTGGGGCCTTTCATTCAGGCATTTAACTCCCCTAGTCCCTGCAATTCCCGCCTTAGCCTTAAATTTAATTAGCAATTACCAAGCGCAAAAAGATGTGGTCCATCAGTATTCACTACCAATATTGCCTTTTCTTTTATTAGCAGTAATTACAACCTTGGCTGCTGGGAAAGGATTGGTCAAAACTCGAAGGGGAATTATCCTTTGGTCATTAGTAGCTTTTTTAGCACTGGCAAAGTTTGGTCGTTTTGCCTCCACCTCCCATTATCTCGCAACCCTGGATACCTGGCAAGGTACAAGGGAAGCAGTTGCTTTAGTAAAAACGAAAGACAGTGTTTTAACTTCAGCTCAAATTGCCCCCCATTTAACCCATCGCCCGGTAGTTAAACTAGCAACCTCTGGTTCCGAATCAGTTGATTTAAGTCAGTTTGAATATGTTTTGCTGAATATGCGTCATCCTGGTTGGGCTAGTTCCCCAGATACCGTTATTAGTTTAGTACAAAGACTAGAACAAATGCCACAGTTTCAACTTAGGTATCGCCGAGATGACGTAGTTTTGTATCAACAACACTAAACCTAAATAATCGTAGGTTGGGTAGAGCGCAAGCGAAACCCAACACCAAAAATCCCTGTTGGGTTTCGTACCTCAACCCAACCTACAGTTGTTATTTGAAAATTCTAGGTATTTTACCGGATTTGATATAAACCATCCTGAAATAATCCGTATTTATCTGCGTTCATCTGTGGACGCCTTTGACGTCCGCGAAGCAAACATCTGCGGTTATAATAATATAGCCAAGAGATATAATCAAGGAAAATGCGCATTTTAATTATGGGAGGAACCCGCTTTATTGGGGTTTATTTAACCAAGATTTTGGTAGAGCAGGGTCATGAAGTGGTACTGTTCAATCGGGGCAATCAACCAGCACCAGTAGAGGGAGTCAAACAAATAAAAGGCGATCGCCTTGACCCAGTGCAACTGAAAGAAAAGCTTTCCGGGGAAACTTTTGATGCTGTTTATGACAATAATGGTCGCCAGTTAAAGGATACGCAACCTTTAGCCGAAATCTTTCAGAACCGGGTGCAACACTTTATCTACGTCAGTTCCGCAGGAGTCTATAAACCTTCAGAGGAAATGCCTCATCGAGAAGGGGATCCAGTAGATCCCAACAGTCGTCACAAAGGGAAATACGAAACAGAAACCTATCTCGCTCAAACAGGGTTACCTTGGACTTCAGTTCGTCCTACCTATATCTACGGTCCTCACAATTATAACCCCTTAGAAGCTTGGTTTTTCCATCGCCTGGTGCGGGGACGTCCTCTTCCTATTCCCGGAAATGGCAACCATATAACCCAATTGGGACATGTGGCGGACTTAGCTCGGGCAATGGCAGCTATTTTGGGCAACCAAAAGGCAATAGGTCAGATCTATAATATCTCCGGCGATCGCTATGTCACTTTTGACGGTTTGGCTCGGATCGTAGGTGCTGCCGTGGGCAAGTCTGACTCTGAGGTACAATTAGTTCATTACAACCCCAAACAATTTAACTTTGGCAAACGCAAGGCTTACCCCATCCGGGTACAGCACTTCTTTGCTGATGTGAGTAAAGCCATGGTAGAATTGCATTGGCAGCCCCGGTTTGACCTGTTGTCCGGGTTAAAAGACTCTTTCCTTCATGATTATCTCCCCTCTGGTGGTGACAAGGCTGAGGTGGATTTCTCCCTGGATGAGGAAATACTCCAAGGCCAGATATAAATTATACCAGAGATGAGAGTGAGGGCCACCGCTACCCAGAAGGCAATGATTCCTTCCTTCTGAAGGACAGGGAGAGGGGCAATTAACAGAGCTATGGCTATTATTTGACTGACAGTTTTCAACTTGCCCCAGATGGAAGCACCGGAAATAGTACTACTACCAGTCAATTGGGGGTTAATCCGCCAACCGGCGATGGCCAACTCTCGCCCTAAAATCAGAAATACCCCCCAAGCTGGTACTTGACCCAATTCAATGAATGCCAATAGCGGTCCTAGCACCAATAACTTATCTACCAGGGGGTCGAGAAATTTGCCCAACTCCGTCACCTGGTTCAGTTTACGGGCCAGATAGCCATCTAACCAATCCGTTAGGGCAGTCATGAGAAAAACTACCAAAGAAAGCCAGCGAGTTGTGGGAGTGGGGTCCTGGAGCCAATAGAGAATTAAAGGCAACCCCACCAGACGAGAGAGGGTGATTTGGGTAGGAAGATTAATCATTAGTCCATAGCATGTAATAAGATACTATACATGAAAAACATTTTCTAAATCAGACCTAGTTATGGAAGACAGATATACCTCAAAGGAGTCAAATTCTGAAATAGAGGAATTAATTAATTCTGTCCCTTTTTTCAAGGACATGCCCACCGAAAGTCTGAAAAGAGCCACAGATGAACGCAGATAAACGCGGATATTTGTAAACTAGGAGTTTGTACCGTAGTCGTAACTTAATTGCGTCACGCAGTGCGCCTTAGCGCCTTAGCGCGATCCTTTGCTCATGTGGTCACTCGTAGCCATCCCCAAAATCAAGTGATTTTACTGGAAAATGACTGGGGTGGCTCTGTTTATTTTATTTTAGATGGCAGGGTGAAAATTCGCACTTATAATATGGATGGCAAAGAAGTCACCCTCAATATTATCGGTAAAGGAGAAGTTGTGGGGGAAATGGCCGCTCTCGATCAGATACCCCGTTCCACGGATGTGATTACTTTAACCCCTACCAAAATTAGCAGTATTCCAGCTCGGGATTTTTTGCACTTGATAAACACAGAACCGAAAGCGGGACTGCGATTAGCTCAATTAATGGGTCAGCGTCTGCGGCAAATAAATCGACGGCTGCTGCTCCGGGAAGCTGATAGCATGTCCCGGGTAGCAGATACGATTCTCTTTCTGGCTGAGGGACAGGGGAAAGAGGGAGTAAAAGGGATGGAAATTCCCAATTTGCCTCACCGGGAGTTGGGCAGTCTCAGTGGTTTAGCTCGGGAGACAGTGACTAGAGTATTGACAAAATTGGAGAAAAAAGGATTGATTCAGCGGGAGCAAAACATCCTGTGCATTCCTGACAAGTCAGCTTTGGAGAACGTTATTCATTGATCCACTCCCCCGGTCGTAGACCGGGGGATTCGGGATTTAAGCAGCAATCGCAGGGAAACCCCGTCTTACATTGCCTAGCCCACCCACCCCTCTTCTCCCCTCCCAGGAGGGGATGGGGGTATACGGTTGCTCTATCGCTTTGCACCTCGTAAAATTCTATGTCTTCTAATAACTCGCGAAAGGAAGATAATACTAATTGGGTTGATCAGGAAGAACCGGTGGTAAAGCAACCACCTGGGAAGTCCCAGAAACAGCTGTTGTCCCCCGATACTTTAGCCATGGTAGAAACCGCTTTCCTCGCTAGTACTGGGAGTTTGATTTGGCTGATTAACTACTATTTCCCTCTTGGTCCCCTGCTGCGGATTTTTTTCCCCATTCCTATCGCCTTAATGTACCTGCGCTGGGGATATCGTGCTTCCGTGATGACCACTTTGGTTTCTGGTTTGTTGCTTTCCATACTCATGGGACCAGCTCGCAGCATCGTCTTTTTGCTCCCTTATGGCTTAATGGGAGTACAGCTAGGATTTTTGTGGCGCCGGAGGTCTAGCTGGCTTTTTTCCATCGGTATCGGCACTATTATTGGCACCTTGGGCTTCTTTTTCCGCTTCTGGCTCTTTTCTATTCTCTTAGGGGAAGATCTGTGGCTTTATTTCGTGAGGGGGATGACAGAATTTGCCAGCTGGGGATTTACTCAGTTGGGTTTGCTAGCACAACCCAGTTTATTCCTGGTTCAGGCCATCGCTATTGGCTCTATTTTGCTCAATAACCTCATTTATCTTTTTGTCGTCCACCTGGTGGCTTTATTCCTATTAGATCGCCTAGGCAATCCCATTTCCCGACCCCCACACTGGGTTGGGGTTTTGTTGGACTACGATTGAAACAGTTATCAGTAACCTGCTCCCTCCTAACCCTGGTATCTTCGAGTGGCTTCGCAAGGCTATAGCTCAGGATCTTGCACTAAACTAGCGATCGCCTCTCCCAATCGTGTAAAATGTTTGGGATTGAGAGTTAGCAGAATATTGACGTTAGCTTTAAGGGCTGCTTGGGCAATAAGCGCGTCGAAAATTCCTCCACCTGTAATGTGGGATTGACTAATCTTTTCTATGACTTTTAGGTAATCATTGCTATCTAGCTCAATAGTTTGAAAAACTTTTAAGTTGTTCATAATACCATTATAAGCCTGCTGAGGGCTAATGGGTTTTGACAAAGGCAAGCGTGTTCATACTAAATCGAGTTATGCTTAAAATAACTAACTCGATTTCTGACTTTTTGTACCCAAGAAAAACTGACAGCATATTTAGGATGTGTTTCAATCATTGCAGCTACAATAATATTAGTATCAAATAATACTTTCATAGTTCATTAAATCATTCATTCTTTCTTCTCTAATCCAAGACACCCAATCAACTTGAGGCAATGGCTCTTGGCTTTTAATGACTAGAAAGCCATCAATACACAAATATGGACTTTCATTCTTCTCGGTATCTGGTGCTGAGATACGACTCTGACATTGGAGCAGATGCAGAAAGTTGAGTAACTGCACGACCATATCTTCTGGGGCTTGCTCAATTTCGTGAATGAGTTGTTCTTTGATAGTCATGGATTTATTCATTTTTACTTTTACTATAACTATTGAGTTATATATTATTCATAATAGGCGTTGCTGAATCAAGATATGAAATAATAATAAACCGCAGAGGCGCAGAGGACACAGAGGAAAAAGAGAGCAGCTCCTTCTTACTCATTCATGTCTCAATTATGCAACGCCTCATAATAAAGTATCAAAATGATTAATGTTTATACAGCAGAAAAAAAGGGACGAGATTGGCTGGACCTATATGGAGGTCAAAAGCCTCTGTTTGCCTGTATTTTGGGATTTACGGCCACCGGACTGATTCCGGGGATTTCCGCTGCTGGAGCAACTCCTGCTGATCGCCAATATACAGCGATCGCCGATGCTGAATTTTTGCTTAACGGTCCCGCACCTAATCCAGTGTATCCTTTACCCCCTTTAGAGGCTGGAGCCTCTCCGGTGCTCATTTCCAGGGCTGTAGTAGAAGCTTTCCAGCTTCCAGTTTATCTCTTTAATGCTGGTTTACCCCATGCCCCGGCAGTAGAGACCATGGATCTGGGAGGTATACCCGCCAACTGTGTTTCTACAGGGAAAGCCTTACCCTTGAAAACGGTGGAACGCTTGTTGGGAGTAGGCTTGGATTGGGGAGCCAAACTGGCGAAACTTGCCCCTTATATTATCATAGGAGAGTGTGTGGTGGGGGGTACCACAACTGCATTAGGAGTCCTCACTGGTTTGGGTATTACAAGAGCAAAGGGAAAAGTGAATAGCAGTCACCCCCGTTGCAATCACGCCCAAAAATGGGCGGTTGTCCAAACTGGGTTATGCCGCGCCCCCTGCCATGATCCCTTAGAAGTGGTGGCTGCTGTAGGGGATCCCATGCAAGTGGTAGCAGCAGGTATGGCCATCGCTGCTAGTGTCAGGGCTGGGGTTATGCTGGCTGGAGGGACTCAAATGCTAGCGGTTTTTGCTTTGCTGCGGGCAATTGCCTTAAAATACCGGTTAGACGCCCAACTTGAAAGGTTGGTTGTGGGGACAACTCCCTGGGTGGTGGAAGATACCACAGGAGATACTGTGGGTTTAGCTAGGGATATCTCAGAGGTGCCCTTATTAGCTGCCCCACTGAGTTTTGCCCCTTCTCGTTATCCTAGTTTAAGGGCTTATGAAGAAGGATACGTGAAAGAAGGGGTAGGTGCGGGAGGAGCTGCCATCGCAGCCCACCTTTATGGGGGCTGGAGTCCCCTGCAGTTACTTATAGCCGTTGAAGCTTTAATCTCACGAATGAACCCGACGAGCTAGCAGTTGTTCTTCCAAGGCTGCAATGCGATTGTAAGCTGCCGTCAGTTGAGCTGTCAGCCGTCGAATTTGAATCTCGGGGTTGATTTGTTCTTGGTTGTGAATCTGCCAATCCTCGTTATCAGGGAGAATGTCCTTGTGTTTCATGACAGAATCCATCTGGCTATGATTTGTTTTACCTATGGTGGCAAATACCTCCCCAGTACCTTCAAAACCCTGCTGTTTCGCTCCAGCCCATGCTGCAAGCTGGTAGCAGAGTCCCTCCACTTTGTGATCTATTTTATCTACTTTACCATGAAGCTCCATGATTTGCCTTTCAACTGTATCCATAGCCATTCCCATTAGTTTATTTTATCCTATATCTCATATTCTATCCAGGTTGATTATTTTCGATTGATTTAATAATGAGCTATATAGCAAGTACCTTGACAGTTACCAGCTTTTGAGGAAAGTTTATGGCTCCCAAAATAAAATGATAAACTGGGTGCTCTCTTGTAGGTAAAACCCACTCAAGTGGGTTATAATCAGCATTTAAGTTCCTGTATTAGCCCGCAATTTTGCGGGCGGGTGAGGAAAGGAGCCCTTAACCCCATATGCTCAACCGTCGTTCTTTTTTATTCGGTATCGGAACCCTAGCACTCTCTCAGTATATTGCTGGGTGCAGCAATTCTAAAGAAAAGATAAAAATACTCCTGCTCAAGGGTTCAATTCCTAGGCAACTCTTAAAAGAATTCCGCAAAAAACTGGTTTCCTCTCAGACACCAATCTTGAAACCAAAATCCCAATTAAAAGATTTATTCGCCCTCTTAGAAACTTGGCAGGCTCCAGACCAAAACCAGAAACTAAGGCTACCCTTTAAAAAGCCATCTATGGCTGATTTAATTACCCTGGGAGACTACTGGTTAGAAGCAGCAATTGAGAAACAACTGATTGAACCTTTGGCGCTGGAAGCGCTTTCGGGCTGGGGAAAACTACCTCCTATGGCTAAACATTTAGTTACACGAGATGGTAAAATTTGGGGAGCACCTTACCGCTGGGGCACTACTCTCATTGCCTATCGTCGGGATAAACTGGAGGAGTTGGGTATTGAACCGAAAGATTGGGAAGATTTGTGGAATTCCAAACTGCGGGGCAGGATTTCTCTTTTAAACCAGCCGCGAGAAGTAATTGGCTTGACTTTAAAGAAACTAGGTCATTCCTATAATACCCCAGATTTGGAGCAAATTGCCCAACTGAAAAAAGAATTGGTAACATTACAGCAACAAGTAAAGTTCTATCGCTCTGACAATTATCTCCAACCCCTTATTCTCGGGGATACTTGGTTAGCCGTAGGTTGGTCTACAGATATTTTACCTATTCAACAACTATATCCTAATATTGAAGCCGTAGTGCCCCGCTCTGGCACTTCTCTTTGGGCTGATTTATGGGTTCGTCCAAAACAACTGACTCCTGATAAGAATAAAGAAGAGAAAATCAAGGAATGGATTGATTTTTGTTGGCAACCTGATTCGGCTAATTTAATCTCTTTTTATACTAAAGCAGCTTCCCCCATGATTTTGACTATGAAAAAGGAAGACATTGTTAAGGATGTGCTGCGCAACCCTTTACTGTTAAGGGATAAAGAGATTCTCTCCGGCAGTGAATTCCTCTCTCCCCTGGGTACTGACGTACAAAACCAATACCGCAATTTGTGGGGAGAAATGAACAGTTGATGGTAAATTTGATAACTGTCATGGTAAGGAGGAAGACATTGAAACTAGGAAAGTTAGCAACAGCTATTGTGTTAGGGTTGGGGTGTTATGGAGTGCCGGTAATGGCACAAGAACCAAATAAACCAGTTCCCAATTTTGAGTTTAGTGAAGTCAGAAAGGAAACATTAGCACAAGCTCTAGCTGTAGCACAAGAGATTACCGATCCCCGGGTGAAAGGGAGAGTATTAGGGGAAATCGCCCTGCAATACGCTCAAATTGGTCAAGCTGCTACTGCATTATCTATTATAGCCGAAGCTGAAAAGGTAGTTAGGAGCATTGAAACAGATAATGTCCGAGTTCTTGCTATGGCGGATTTAGCAGGACTTTATACTATGCTGGGGGAAACTGAAGCAGCAGGGGTACTCTTAGAGGAAGCTGTTCAAACAGCTCGGGAAGTGGGAGATAATGGGGAACGAGGTAAACTGTTAGCAGCCATCGCCCTTAAATATGCCCAAATAGGGGAAAATGATATTGCTGCCAATCTTTTGGAAGACAGTGAGGTGGCGATCGCTCTGAGTAAGGAACCGGTACCCTTATTTCCTTTTGAGGAAATTCCCTGGACAGGAAGTGTGAGTTTGGGGGGGAACCTGGCTTCTGGGAATAACACTACTGCTTTGGCGAATTTGAACTTTATTATCGAGCGGAAATGGCCCCAAGACCAAATTGATTTGAGTTTGGGCTTTAGTAATAATTTCGATGATAGCCGTTCTGGGGGCGATCGCAACCGCATTAAAGCTGAAATTGACGCCGAGTTCCGACACCACTATAATGATGGTCGCTGGCAATATTTTATCCGCTCCAGTGCTATGAGGGATGAACTGAATAATATTAATCTGCGCACTAGTTTATATGCAGGACCGGGAGTAAACTTGTGGCGAGGAGGAAAAGGAAAAACCTTCGATATGCAGCTGGGTTTGGGCATTAGGTTTGAAGACTCGGATCAAAGAAATGAGGATCTGGATGTTCCCGTACTGACTTATGGACTCCGTTATAAGAATTTATTCTTGGGTTCCTGGAAGTTCCGCCAGTTGCTCACCTTCGAGGTTCCTATCGCTCATACTGCTGATTATTATCTCACTTCTTCCACTAGCTTGGGTATACCTATTAGTAGTCAGTGGTCTTTTAGTAATTCTTTACAATTGAGATATGCAGCACAACCCACTGGGAATAATACTAATTTGCGAGTCAATTTTATCACTGGGTTGAGATATCAATTCTAAATTGCGTAGGTTGGGTTGCGACACCTCTCAAGAGCGATCGCCCACACCCCGCTGTTGGTGGGCGATGCTATCTCGACATTATACCACACAAGAGCCAAAATAAAAGATAAGTTTTCTTTATATGCCGAATAAATAAATACTTCGTTACACCCCTTTACATTTCTTAAAAAAGCAGTTATATTAGAAATGTAATCGGAACCTCGATAATTTAATAGCACTTTTAAGAACATGACAACTACCCTGCAACAGCGCGAGAGCGCCTCAGCATGGGAGCAGTTCTGCCAGTGGATCACCAGCACCGACAACCGTCTCTATGTAGGTTGGTTCGGTGTCCTCATGATTCCCTGCCTGCTCTCCGCAGCTACCTGCTTCATCATCGCTTTCATCGCTGCTCCTCCCGTGGACATTGATGGTATCCGCGAGCCTGTAGCCGGTTCCTTGCTCTACGGCAACAACATCATCTCTGGTGCAGTTGTCCCCTCCTCCAACGCTATTGGTCTGCACTTCTATCCCATCTGGGAAGCAGCCTCCTTGGATG
>JACONB010000109.1 GCA_014323965.1 Prochloron sp. SP5CPC1
CCTTGTGAAAACGGATAGCATTTGGTATCACTTGTTTCTAAACTTCCCCAGTATCTTCTTTGAGCTGGCAGGTCAACCCCCTTCCTTAGCTGATTCTTACAGCTTCACCTCCGTGGAAATCAAGCAATTAGCCTTTCGTCTGGATGGGGTATTCTTACCAACAGCAGATACACCCTCCTTACCCATCTGTTTCTGCGAAGTGCAGTTCCAGGAAGACGACCATTTTTATTCCCGTCTGTTTACGGAAATCTTTATTTACCTCCGCCAGAAACAACCACCCAATGATTGGCAAGCTACAATACTTTATCCCAACCGCACCATGGAAACCTCCCCTCCAGACTGGTACCGGGAATTCTTTGTCAGTGGGCGTGTCCAACGAGTTTACCTGGATGAATTAGTGGCAACGACAGAACCCACCATGGGAATAGGAACTGCACAGTTGATTGTTGGTAGTCAAGAGGGGGCTGGGGACTTAGCGAGAAAGCTCATTGCTCAAGCACGAGCTAATATTGTTAATTCCTTTTCTCAGCAAAAGTTTGTAGAATTGATAGAAACGATTCTGGTGTATAAGTTACCGAGCAAAAGTAGAGAGGAGATCGAAGCTATGTTAGGATTGAGTGAATTGAAGCAAACAAAAGTCTATCAGGAAGCCAAATTAGAAGGTCTGCAACAAGGACACAAGCAAGCGATGCAAGAGATTGCCCGGAAACTGCTCCTTCAGGGAACTCCTCAAAAACAAATCACCGCCCTGACAGGACTTGACCGTGCAGAACTGCAACGTTTAAACACCAACACCTAAACTGCACCAAAGAATATTATTCCCGTCTGTTTAGGTGAATCTTGGCGCTCTCTTTCAGAGAGAGGTTCAGCTGGCATTCAGCACATTACAAAACTATCTCTCTGTTTTAGGGGCGGCATCATCATCTTCTCTATGAGCTAAAATATAAGTGTGTAAATCTTTTTTGCTCATTGCTTTGAAGTCAGGCTTACTCATTCTACATACCGACCTTTGCCGTTGGGATATATCTCAATAATATTTTCCTCCCCTACTAGAAAAAACACATTCCCTGTACGATCATCTATACGAACTATATTGATAGGCAAGTACAACTTGCTAAACCTTACGCATAAATTAAAGCACTGGTGCTCCTCTGCTCTGGTGTAGGAATTTTTGACATACTCTAACCAACTCTCATCAGTCTAAGTGTAACTACCTCACCAATGCCAGTTCTAACTCTGATTTTTTACTCTCTATAGAAGTAGAGGGGAAAACGGGTGGCGCTAGTGCTGCTATTGACAATTGTACCCGCGTCCCTACTGATAATTGGGTATGGGCGGCGGTGCGAGCATGGAGTCTTTGTCCGGAAGGGGTTTGCACGCAATAGCGATACTCCCGACCCAAGAATTGGCGATCCCTGACCACCACTGGTCCACTACGGTCTGGTTTGAGCAAAATCTCTTCTTCGCGCAGCATTAATTCCCCCATATCCCATTGAGCTATACTCTGGAACTCAAATTCGCCTATTTCCGTTCTCCAGCAGTTTCCTTTCCGTTGAGCAGGAAGAAAATTAGCCTGGGAAACAAATTCAGCTACAAAACGGGAAGCTGGTTGAGTATAAATTTCCTCGGGAGTACCTATTTGCTCCAATTTCCCATCCCGCATAACCCCAATAGTATCGGAAATTGCCAGAGCTTCTTCCTGATCGTGAGTGACAAAAATTGCTGAAGTGCCGCTAGCTTTGAGAATGCGGCGGATATCGTGGCGCAGTCGTTGACGCACTTGCAGATCTAGGTTACTGAGAGGTTCGTCCAGGAGAATTATCTCTGGTTGGGGGGCTAAAGCTCTAGCAAGGGCAATGCGCTGCTGTTGTCCTCCAGACAGTTCGTGGGGATAGCGTTTTTCCAGTCCAGCGAGTCCCACTAAATCCAGGACTTCCGAGAGCCGCTCCTTGATTTGTCTGCTACCATTGCGCTGCTTACCTCTTTTTAAGCCAAAACCAAGATTCTCGGCAATGGTCAGGTGAGGGAATAAAGCATAGTCTTGAAAGACCATCCCTGTATTGCGGTGTTCCGGTGCAACCCAACAACCCGGTCCCGATACGAGCTTTCCTCCTAACTCGACCGTTCCGCTGCAAGGTTCCTCGAACCCTGCTAAAATCCGTAAGAGCGTGGTTTTACCACAGCCAGAAGGACCGAGTAATCCCAGCAAATCTCCCTGTTTGAGGGTTAAGCTGACGTTGGCAATTGCCGGAATAGGATTAGATGAGAATTTTTTGCTGAGGTTGTGCAGATGAAGAATTGCTGGTTTTTTCATAAGGTAAAAGGAAAACTTAGTAAGAGCTGTAAAAAAGCCCGCTGTGGAAGTTTTGAGTTCATTTGCGGTGCGGTGCGTTTTCTGGAATCAGATTCCGGGTGGAAAGCGCACCAAGATGGCGAGCTTTTTTTCTCTTGGATCCAAATTTAGATAGGAAGTTTTTTCAACAAACTGATCCAAAATATAACATTGATTTCTCGTTCTAAATAAGAAATTTTAGCAAAAAATTAATTCTGTAGCGGCCATATTGCGGGTGATTAGGTATTATATCACAGACCTAAATAAGAGAGGAAACCGTGGCGTTGCGTATTCCCAGTATCCTAGATATGAGTCGGCGTGAGGAGTCTAAAGATATGAATTTATGTAAAAATGCATTGGCGATGCTCAAAGAAACCAGTCGCACCTTTTACATTCCCATCAATCGTTTACCTGGGGAACTAAAAGCAGCGGTAGCCTCAGCCTATTTGTGCATGCGGGCCATCGATGACATCGAAGATAGTTCAGAAATAGATAATACTACTAAGGCGAAACTATTACGGAAAATTAGCCTCAACTTACAAGCTGGGGTGGAAAATACTACAGTTGATGACTTCTCTCTTTGGTTGAAGGGCGGGGAAACAAGGATACTGCCTGAGGTAAGCGTGGGGTTGGGAGAATGGGCGTTGTTAGCACCGGAGGCGATCGCACCTCGCATTTGGGATGCAACGGCAGCAATGGCGGATAGAATGGCTTACTGGGCTGAGATTAATTGGCCAATCGAGACGGAATCGGATTTAGACAGCTATACCTTTAGCGTCGCTGGTGCGGTAGGATTGTTGCTTTCAGACCTATGGGCTTGGTACGATGGCACGAAAACAAACCGTACTCATGCCATTGGTTTCGGGCGAGGTTTGCAAGCAGTCAATATTCTCCGCAACCAGCAGGAAGATATAATCCGTGGCGTGGATTTTTACCCAGATACTTGGACAAGGGAAGATATGGATCGCTATGCTCGTCGCAATCTAAGACTGGCGGATCTTTATACTAATGCCCTTCCTCCCGGTCCTGCTCACGAAAAAGGGCCTCACGAATTCTTTGAGGGAACTTGTTGGGTAGTAGCTAGTTTATCTGCTTACATAAATAATGTATTTAAGTAAAATTAGTAAGGCAATTTTTAAAGATGGAAAAGGCGGATCGATAATATTTTTTCATGATAAATGCTAATAAGTTGCATTAATCATGCTATACTTGAGTAAAGCTTAGGACATTTTAGATAAATAATCGGATCCGATTTACAAGATGAACTTACTCAATTCAAACTCAACATCTTACCAACCAGTGGAAGTAGACTTAGGGGAACGCTGGTCAATCTATCATCGACTGCGGGAACTTGAGATTCCTTGCTCCTGCGCTATTAGCCAGCCCTTGCGAGTAGAAGTAGGCAGTCCCTTGTCTGCCATTCAACTGTGGAGCGTTGTTCAATCCGTGACGAAGAACCGCGACGAGTTGGTCTGTTGGTTAAATCAATGCTGGGAAAGCAAGATGGATAAGTATAAGTAATAACCTAGAGCAGTAATTAATAAATAATGTCAAAACTGAAACCTAAAATCTCCCAATTCCATCTCGTGGGACAACTTTCCGGTTTCGTTCTCAAGGACGGTTGCAAGCTCAAGTATCTCAAGGTAACAGTTTCCCAATTAGAATACTGGCTCAAATTTCCCAAAGAGTTACTCAAGCAAATATCGCCTGACTTGACTTCTGGTTGTTGGCTGGAAATTAACGGTACGAGAAAACAGAGTCAGAAAACCGGAGTTGTGAAGCTGAAAGCTGAAAAGGTCAAGATTTTGAGTCCTGCTGAGAATATCTCACCTGGACTGGAAATTATCCCGAACCAAGCAGTGTCTCCTAGTATTCTTGTTTGTCACTCCTCTACTTGTCGTAAGCGAGGAGCCAAAATTCTGGCAGCAGCCATAGAAGAAGGTTTGCAGGGTTACAGTTTAGGGTCGGAAGTGGTTGTTCAACCCAGTGGTTGTCTGAAGCGATGTAAAAAAGGACCCAACTTGATGGTTATGCCTGGTGGGTTACTCTACGATAGAGTTACCCTCAAGCAGGTTCCTACTTTGTTACAACGGCATTTTGCGCTCCAGAAGTAGTTCAAGTTGAACCTAGGTTTATTGGTTGGAGTTAAAACCCAAAGTTAAGCTGTCCGGTGCCAGGAAGTGGTTGAGGTGGTAAGCCCTCTCTTCCGTTTTCAGCAGGATCTGTTCTATCAAGTAGCGAGTGGCGCGATCGCCCAAACTTTCCGCCTGTGCTGCTTGACGACGGAGAAGTTTGACGATTTCTTGTTCTGCTGCCAAATCGTGTTCCGCCATCGTTCGGCAATCATAAGCGCCGTCAGCCTCAGGTGTAAAGCAGCACAACTCAGCTAATTTGGAGAAACTCGCAGCGGGTATTCCCCCCAGTCCGTTTAACCGCTCTCCCAAGTCGTGAACGTGCTCCCGTACCGCTTTATAGTTGTCCTCGAAAAATTTGTGGAGAGAGTAAAATTCAGAACCCTCCACGACAAAATGGTGCTTTTGGTACTGTAAGTAGAGAGCTTGGAAGCTAGCTAGGGCAATATTTAAGCCCTCGCAAACTGGTGTGGTGACGTTCTTGTCCAAAAAAATAGGATTTTCGGCTATCTCCTCAAAGGAGTGGAGAACACCTTGTACTGTAGACATAGTGGTTTTTTTCCTCTGAATGTAATCAATATAGATTATATCAAAACCTTCGATTTACATCTTCAATAGACAAACTCAAAGCTCCTGCTATTTGTTCGACGCTTAAACCTAGCTGCTGCAAACGAACCACTGCATCATCTCGCTCTCGTTCTAGGCGATCTGCTCGTTCACTACCAGTTAATAAGAGATTACCATCTTCATCCCACCAACGGAGCCAAAGTTGGTTTTGATTCTGATAATTTCCCTGCCATAATCTCAATTCTACTAGCATTTGGTCAATGGGATAATGACCTCGTTGGTTGGACTCCAGCTTACGATAAACTCTGTTAACTAGATTATATACTTCTAGTTTGCCTCGTTTAATTTCATATATCCCATGATAGGGAACCCTCATAATGCTCTCGTAGACCCAAAATTTTCCTGGTCTGGTTTTCTCTTTTCCGAAAGAGGAGGATAAGGAAGTGGTATCTCGCTCCTCCTTACCGGAACCGCTAGCAAACTCTAAAACAATCCAAGGGGTGATAAATTCCCGCCAGAGGACATAGGAACGGCGAATCTGACCATCTAATAAGGGAGGTACACCAGGGACGTAAAACCAATCTGGTGCTTCTGCACCTTGTTCTGGAGGCTCTGTTTGACGCCAATAATTAGAGTCGATGCCCGATTTACACCGGGGCACCTCTCTCAAGAACCGTGCCGTATCTACGCTCACACGGCCCCTTCAGCTACATATTTAATGAGTTTCTCACTCATACTTGACTGTTCAGACGAACGACTTTGTCTGTGTATTTCCTGGTGTTGATGACACGCCCTGTGAAGGACGGCATGATTTTTAATTGCACTCAAAGGGTTGGGATTAAATCCAACCGCCCCTGTGCTTAGAACCGTGCCGTATCTACGCTCACACGGCTCCTCGGTCTTATCGCTGGACGCCAAAGGCGGCACCTTCGGTGTAAGCTGCTCTTCCGAGTTTTGCCTTCCTTTACCCTTACTTTATGTATTTCTTGATGTTGGTGGCATTCCCGGTGCAAGGCGACACAGTTCTTTGGATTCCAATTCCTATGGTCCCCATCGATGTGGTGTAACTCCACAGTGTCTCCTGGCATGAACGGAAAGTTACAGTGGGCACATTTCATCTTCTGTCTAGTCATTGCCTGTCCGGTAGGGCTGCCTTTATATTTCTTGTTCTTACGGTTTACCCAGTAAATTTGGTTTCCGTCACGGAGCAGCAGCAGCGCCTTTTACCATGACATGGCCGTTAACCTTCCATTCAACTTTAGGAAAAGCATCTTTGATTTGGGCATTCGTTAAAATCCTTTTTGCTGCACCCCTGCTCAGGCGCGGCGGCGCCTGAGCAGGCTTTTAGCGTTTGTGGTACATTATTGGAATCACATTGTGATTCGCGGGATTTTAGCTCCATTGCCTTTGCATGGGCTAGGGTTCCGGCCTTTTTCTTGCTAAGTTGTTTCTGAATTTCCTTTTGCTTTGTTTTAGCCTTGTCCCTTCTTATCTTTTTCCATAACCAGTGGTCTGTAAACCAGAGGCTATAATTTCCCATGTCGCAGTACCTGTTGTAATTCCGCCATCCACGTACTTTCGAGCCTATGGCCTTCAGTCGGGATTCGGGATCGCGTTTCTTCCCTGACTTGTCAGGTACTCCTGTGTTTTTCCACGTCTGCTTTATCTTTTCCTGAATGCGTCTGTGCGATTCTTGGTCCGGCGTGGATTTAAACGTTCCTTTGGAGTTTACTCTGAAGTGCCATCCAAGGAAATCAAATCCTTCCGTTGCCTTACTCACCTTAGTCTTGGCTTTGTTTATCTTTAAGCCTCTTAGCGTTAGCCATTCACCTATGTCACACCGCAGCTTCTGGATATCAACTCCGGGTTTACAAATGAATATGGCGTCGTCTGCGTATCTGATACCCCTTATTAGGGCTCTTTTGCGCCCCTTTTCCCATTGGTTTGACCCTAGGTTCTCAAATCCATCTAAGGCGATATTGGCTAGTAGGGGGGATATTACCCCGCCTTGTGGCGTCCCCTCGATACTGGAGGGGTATTCTCCCTTAACTCCAGCCCTGATTGCTAACTTTAACCCCTTTTTGGCTTCTTTAGGTAGAACTACTCCATCAAGCATCGCCTAGCCTAAACCCGTAGCTCCTTTCTCCCGCTGTGGCCTCGTATGCAGGTTCGGCTGCGTATTTCAACAAGCCTTGCCATGCTCTATCAGCAATCGTTGGGATACCTAGCCCTCTGGTTTTACCGTTGGGCTTCGGGATATTAACCCGTCTGAGGTTCTGGTGCTGCCATCTATCCCACTTTTGGTGTAGTGACTGGCACAATTCCAGCCCCCCCTTGGTGGAAAGGGCTACTTTCCCATCTACCCCAGAGGTCTTCTTCCCTTTGTTGAGTTGGGTTACCTGACGTACAGCTAACGCTTTGGCTGCCCGGCTACGCAATAGTAGCCTTTAGCAAGCGTTTGACCTTGGCTTTATTTCCGTTCTTTTGAGCTTTAAAGATTGCGCATTATAATCGAAAGTTATGTCTACGGAATTTCTTCCATGGCAAATCTTTCCAGACCTCGTCTGCCTTCTTCTGCATTTTCATCCCTGTAAGCACTGCTGTTAATACAGTTGTCAGCAACGGTATTGATTTGTAAATCGTTCTGTTAATCACAAGTTGTTCTCTCTCTAATAAAACCCGGCGGCAATTACGCCGCTTCTTACCCTCGCCTTTCCATTAAGACCATTGTCTGTGGCCTCCGCTACCAACATCGACCAGATTATTGCTATCCGTATCGGTAGAAGTCCAGCGAGTTTCTACTCGTTCCGAATGGATTATTGTTCTTACCCAGGAAACTCATCTTTTGACCCCCTGCTCAGGAGTGTAAGTGCTCTGGTGTGGCCTTACGAGTATTTTTTTTGTGTTTCTTATGCTTACATACGGTAAAGCAGTGTCCCATATTAGGTCTTTTTTCAGATGATTCACATTAAGTTATTCCGGTATTCTCCCCGTTAGCGCCAGTGTGGTTATCCACCGCTTGTTTACCTCTGATTGCGCCCTGTTTCCAGCTTCACTCTGAGTGACAAAACCCTCGGTGTGGACAGGTAGGGATTCACGCTACTCCTTAGCAGGAGAGACTTGCTGCACTGATTCCTGACCAGTCGCTCACTCTCATAATCCATTCAGTAGCAGGCTGGGTTATTACTACCATGTAAGTTCGGTTATTCACCTCACCTTCCGCCAAGTTTAAGATGATTGTCATTTTCCGGCGGGTCCGGTGTAATCTCCCTGAGTTTTCAACCAATTTCTCGGTGGGTCTCTTTCCGTCGGTTTGGGCCTTGTCTCCGTTAAACCAAGTCCTAATTTATGTTTTGGCCTGAACCGTGCCCTCTGCGAGTCTCCGAGCGGCTACTTTCGCGCTTGATCGAGCCGCACCGCCAGATTTTGTGGTGATTACCGTCAATGTGGTGTAGTTCTATATCATCACCCGGCATTAACGGCATATTACAGCTGGCGCATTTGAACCCCTGACGGGTTATGGCTTTTCCGGTGTAGGATTTGGCGGCGTATTCTTTGTATTTCCGTCGCGTCCAATAAACCAGATCGCCGTCAAAAGGGGACTTATCAAATCTTACTTTGACATGCCCGAACAATTTATATGGGACATAGGGGAATGCTTTCTTTACGAGTTGCACTGCGGCTTCCCGTTTTCGGATACAATTGAGATTCTCGTTGGTGTTCCCCAGATTTCGGTTACGCCTTAATCTGGATTTTATCTTTTTCGTAACCTTCCCGGCTGCTTTACCAATCTCTCTCCTTATCTTCCTGAAGATAAAGCCTTCCGTGGCTTTTGTAATGCCAGTTTTAGCCTCTTTAACCCGGAGACCACGTTCATTCAGGTATTCGGTTATTCGGTTAAGTAGTTTGCCGGCTTCTGATTTTGTATTGGTGATGAACACCATATCGTCTGCATAACGTATTCCAGTGACGCCCATGTTTTCGACTTTTCCATTGGGACGTATGTAGTACTTTGCCGCTATATCCTCCAGGTTCCCTATGGCTAGGTTAGCTAGGAGGGGGCTAATTACTCCACCCCTCAGGGTACCCTTGACTACCGATGGGGTTTCGCCTTTGACCCCTGCTTTGATCGCCCTTTTAATACCTTCTTTTGCTAGTTTGGGTAATTGCACCTTGCCCATAATGGTTTGGTGACTGATGTTATCAAAACAACCCTGGATATCTAGTTCCAATACCCACTTCTGGGAGCCATTGGAAAGCTGCTATATAGATTAAACAGCGTCTTCTGTGCATCCCAAGCGCTCCGTCCAGGTCTAAAACCGTAGGAGTTTGGGGAGGCTTTTGCCTCGTATATTGGTTCCAAGGCTAATTTCAACAGTGCTTGTCATGCCCTGTTCGCAATTGTAGGTATGCCTAACATACGTTTACTGCCGTCAGAACCCCCCCCCTTATCATCCGCTTGGGGATTTCGACTCGCTTCAATTTCCGATGTTTCCAATCATGCCAATGCTGCGGACGCCTCTGATTGTGACTCAGAGTCACAATTACGCAGAGTCTCAACCTTTCATTGGTTGTGAGGGCGATTTTGCCGTCTACTCCTGGGGTTTTCTTTCCGGTATTGATTTGGGTTACCTGTCCTACCGGGGTCACCTGTGCCGCCCTACTTCTGATTAGAGTCGTTTGTAACCACTTGACTCTACGGTTGTTGTTCTGTCTGGCTGCCTTATAAATTCCACGCTGGATTCTCTCTCCTTGCCGTGACCATATGCGCCATGGCAAATTTTTCCACACAACGCCCGGCTTGACTCTGGCTTCTCATTCCCCTAATCAGGGCGTTCATCACCATTTTTAGCTGCGGTATTGAGTTAAATTTCGTTGCGATGTCCATTGTTTCATTTATTCTTCTGTAGCCTGTGGTCAGTGAGACCATTCTTACCCTCGCTCCTCTGTTAAACCAATAGCTGTTGGTTTCACTACCTTTATCGACCTGTTTGGGTAGAAGTTGAGCGAGTTTCTTCTCGTTCCAAATCTGACATTGTTCCGATTGCGTGCTGCAAAGCAGATCCCTGCGGGATCGCCTACCGCGTAAGCGTCCCGTCGGGTCTCAGCTCTTGAACGATTGTCTCACCGGGATTAGCTCCTACTGATATTACGTGAAGCGGTGATGTGGACAATTTGGTCACGTTTTACTAGGTGCTGTCGTGCCAAGACTTACGTTCTTTTTACTGCTGATTCATTTTCTTGACCCTGTGTTCCCCTTAGCGCCAGTGTTGCCTCAGCACGAGACCTCTGATTGCGCCCTTTCGCCCGCTTCACCCTGGGTTGCTACACCTTCAGTGGGGCAAGATTTAGAGTCACCCTATCCCTAGGGGGCTGTGCTATTCCGAACTGATACCGCAGATAAGAACGGATTAACGCAGATAAACGCGGATAATGGATCCAACGGGAAAGCTACCGATACTAGCAGTATCCGCGTTAATCAGCGTCCATCTTTCAACAGCATGTCAGATTTAGTTGTCAAGGTTCGGTTATTACTACTCGTGTGTTCGGGAATATTCCCGCGTTTTTCCCGTTTGTTCTTTTGATTTTACTCAAGAGGTGGCGGGTCAAGTAGAATTGCTAGAGTTTTCAGCTGGTTTCCTTACTTAAATTTCCCTAGTTTTTAGCCTTCACAGCCTGTGGCTGTTAAACTGAGCAACTGCTTATATGTGGCTTATGCCGCGCCCTCTGCTCGGAGACGAGCGGCTACTTTCACAGGGAACGAGCCCCACAATGTCCAATTCTTAGCTCTAATAAAGGTCCGAAAGTGGACCTCGGTAGAGAAAAGCCTGTTTTCTCACCTCCGGAATCCCCATCTACTATAGCACCATTTTAAGCTAGACGCACCACTACATTACTGTTATGGTACGTGATTCCTTCGCAGCCCTTACCAAAGTTAACAGGGGACCAGTTTGCTCCCTACCGTTGACAGACATATCGCTGTGACAGAGATAAAGCCTGGACTTGACTCTGGCCAGCAAATCTGCTATAATGCGATCCAAGCGCTGTTTTCCTGCCTCAATTTCATCTTCCGGTGTCCAAGGACTTCCGGACCACTCTTTGAGAAATAAAGGAGAGCCAAATAAAGTCTGGGCACCCCCTCTCTCCCAAAGCATAGAAGCGGGATCCAGCCAAAAATGCCAGCGGTGAGAAGCTCGCAAAGAACGGTACTGGAAAATTGTGGCCAAAGTAACTGCACCTTCAGGAGCCTGCAAAATGGGCAGGGGACGGGGATCCGCAGTAATAGTCCCCCCACGCAAGAGTTTCATGAACTCTGCTACAGTAGCAGGAGATTCATTGTGCCCCAAACGCTGCTCTACCTCCCAGTAGTGTTGAGCAGTTTCCATCAGTTCTCGCAGGGCAGCCAGTCGGTCATAACTGCTACAGTCAGAAAAAAAATGCTCTATTGCCCGGTGTAGAAGAGCGATAGGATTTGTCTTTCCGGATTTAGTCTCCTCAATCCAGGCTTTAATCTGATTATAAGTATTTGTAGCCTTATAACCCAATCTATCCCAACGAGGAAAAGACTCCACAGATAATAAATGCACCTCCTCTGCTGGGTCTAAATTATAACAGTAATCCGCCAGCAAACCCCCCCGCACTGGGTCAATTTCTTTGTTACTGAGAACCACCAGCATTTCGGCGATCCCGTCCCTGTCTACCAACCGTCCCAAACCGGGATAAACCAGCCCCAGCAAGGTTAATAGAGCACGAATCATGGGGTGAGCAATGAGAGGACGCTGTTCATTGAGGGGCTGAACAGGAATACCTCTCCTGGAAAGGATTTCCATCAAACTATAACGGGCAATTTCATCCAAACCGGGGGCGATAATGGCAATTTCTTCTGGTGGAACCTCTCTCCGTTCCACTGCTGTGGCGATGGTCTCTGCTGTTTGCCGCAATAATGTCCCCCGAGATCTAGTTTGAATCGACTGCACCTCTTCTGGTAAACTGGTCATATAAGTTTGTCCTTGAACTAATTCCATCACCTCTGACTGCACCTCAACCCCTAATCCCGTATCCCTAAACAACTCTTCTACCCGACAGAAATCAGCCAACCCAGCTAAATAATTGGGATCTGCATTCAAACCCAACCGTACCTTCCCGTTGGGGTTATAAGTAAAGACTCCAAAAGCACCCCCTGAGAGGAGAAACTCAAATAAATCCCTCCCTATGCCCGGATAATCGTCCGTATCGTCTGCAAAGACAGCCCGACAGCGATGAGTTAAATGATACTGATAAGTAGGGTCTGGCAGCAGATAACGCCAATAAAGCTCGTAAATAATACCATAGGTCAACAATCCTCTCGCCAAACACCACTGGTACCAGTCCCACAGCAATTTTCCCATGCGCTGACACACCTCATCCCCCTTTTCCGGGAAACCAGCAGCTATCATATTGGGAATATCCTCTATCTTGACCCCACCAGCCCCAGCTAACTGCAATAAGTCTAAAGTGCGTCGGACGAAGCGATACTCCCGGTCTGCAAAAAGTCGCAAATCTTCTGGGTCCAACTGGGGACGCCAGAGACGTGTTGCCCACTCCTGTTCTGTTTCCGGACGCAGTCGCAGGGGAAATAGTGCCTTGAGGTTGAGTCTCTCCCTGAGAAGGGGCCAAAACAGGATTACTTGCTCCGACATAAAGCCCAGAGGAGTTTTGCAAATGACTGGATAACTGCCTGAAATTGCTGTTGAGAGTAGATCGCTCAAGTCGCGACGATTATCCTCATTAGCAACAAAGACCAAAATTTCCCCTGGATCGGAATCTGCGCCGAACTCCTCGACCCACTGACGAAACTCCAGAACCAAGCGAGTGGTTTTGCCGCTGCGACTCCCTCCCGTGATCCAAATCGATAACATAATCTTATTTTGCACTTATCTGTTAATATATCACATATAGGGAAGATGTTCCATCTACAATCAATTATCTAAACTGTTCTCCTATTACCTTATCGATTGTTCTATAAGTAAGGGCAGGAACCACCCTATTAACTCCTAACTCTTATCTTGAAAATTCACGGTTTTGATGAAACTTCAAAATATCTTAATGCGAGCCAACAATTGGTTATTAAAAACTCCAAATCGCTCTCTAGAGCGTGCTTATAAGGCAGCTTTAGAAATTCAATCTATTGAAGAAAAGCATTTTCGTGGCCAAAAAGTATCAATTGAATCTGGGTTGTATTCTGAGAGTGCGATCGCTTATTTCCAAACCAAAATACATCAATATTTCAACAGTATAAAAGTCAGCTTGATCGAATTCAAAGCCAGCAATTATATTATATCAAGTTATGAATTATTGACAGATCGCTTAAATCAAGATGGAGTCGGAGAAAATCAAACAGCGTCAGCGATTGAAAAGCTGAGTTTTATTGATACAGTAGCTTCTAAGTATCGAAACCCCAAACAATATAATTTTACCCAAATTATTAATGAAGACGAAATTAAGTTGAAAAAAAATGCAATTGTAGCAGGAGATATAAAAACTCAAGCAACTGAATTAGAAACTGTTTCCGATAAGACTAGTTTATTACCTAGGTCTATTTTCAAAACTGTTGCTCGCATTAAGCAAGAAATAAATCGAGAGGAAGATAAAGTTATCAATAAATTTCGCCAATCTCGGAAAAAGACGGCAATTGCTATCCGATTTTTACTGCTTTTAATCATCCTGCCCCTTTTAACTCATCAACTAAGTAAAACTTTAATTGTAACTCCTGTTGTGGAAAAATATTTTTATACTGAAGAGACGGAAAATATATTTCTCAACCGAGATATAGAAGAAGAAGCTTTAATAGAATTGGAGCAATGGGAAAAAAAAATCAAGCTAGAAACATTAATGGGATTACACCCCCTAGGTGAAGAGGAAGACGGAGAGACTCAGCTGAGAGAGAAAGCAGAAGAAATTATAGAATCCGCTCGTCATAACAGTCAAAATGCCCTAGCCAATGTTTTTGCCGATGTCTTTTCCCTCATAGCTTTTGCTGGGGTAATAGTGGTGAGTAAGAGAGACATTCTCGTTCTCAAGTCTTTTATCGACGAGATTATTTACGGCCTCAGCGACTCAGCTAAAGCATTTCTAATTATTCTGTTCACCGATATTTTCGTGGGATATCACTCTCCTCACGGCTGGGAAATCATCCTGGAAGGAATTGCTAGACACTTGGGAATACCTGAGAGTAGAGAGTTTAATTTTATCTTTATCGCTACATTCCCGGTGATTTTAGATACCGTGTTAAAATATTGGATATTCCGCTATCTCAACCGCATTTCTCCTTCCGCTGTGGCAACTTACAAAAATATGAACGAATAAAATTGGGTTGTTAGGGATGATTTCCGGAATGACCAATAAATTATTTATTTTATCCCCATGCAATAAATCACGAGTTAGTATAGATACTATAGCGTTTAGAGAGATAAAAGTCAAGACTATGGCGAGCAATGAACTATTAATGTTGGTAGTTTTACTAATTCCCGGTATTTTACTGTCTGTACTGATTATGGTTACCTTTGCCGAAGGAGGCTAGGAGTAGGGGCGGGGTCTTCCCGCCCCGCCTCACGTGCGCCCTTGGCAGCGCCACCTGAAAATAATTGCTACCAGTTCTTTGAATCACCAATAATCCAATCGTGATCCCTTGGATCAAGATTTATTGACTCTAAACTTTTCCACCCAGCTTGCCAGATATTTTGGTCTTTGAGCTGTCGGGCATTAATCCAAAAGCGAACTGTAGGCTCCAGGGAGGCAACCATTTCAGCAAAGACCCATTTGTCTTGATTTTGACGATTAACCACTTGGAAATGTCGCCAACCCCAAGTTTCTTGTCTTGCTGTCCATTTAGAACCAACGAGATAGGGTAATTTTGTTTTTTTTGCCATTGCCTTCCCTAGCATACAGTATACTGGATATTGACGTCAAGATGGAAGTTGTGATATAATTATATCTATTGTAGCAATTAAAACATAATGAACACTTGGTTGAGTAAAAGGCGCCATGGTAAGAGCTTTGCTGCCATTAGCATGGCAGGGTTATTATTATGGGGAGTGGCTGAGTCGTCCGTTTCAGCCCTCCCCTCTCCTGGAAAGCTGTCTAAGAATGGAGATTTTTATCTAGCAGCAGTAGAAACAACTTATACCCTAGGTCCGGGGGATCGCCTGCGGATTGACATTTTTAATGTCCCTGAGTATAGTGGGGACTATGTAGTCTTGGTGGATGGAACCCTCACCTTACCAATCCTGGGAAGCATTCAAGTAGTGGGGCTAACGATCACAGAACTCACTCAATTCATTTCACGAGCTTACGGAGAATATATTAGACGTCCCATCACGTCGGTACGCCTTGTAGCGCCCCGTCCTCTCAAAATCGCTATTGCCGGGGAAATTAATAGTCCGGGTACTTACACGGTGAACCTGGGTACTCAACAGCAATACCCGTCAGTGAGCGATTTAATTAGATTATCCGGTGGGTTCACCACAGTAGCAGATACTTCCCAGATTCAAATCCGTCGTAACCTCCAGGGAGAGGAACGAGTTTTTACAGTGGATTTCTTGTCATTGCTGCGGTCTGGCAACCTCAGTCAAGATATTACCCTTAGGGACGGAGACAGAATTTACATTCCCACTAAAACAAATCTGGATACGTCGGAAGTAGACTTCCTTACTAAGACCAGCCCAGGTACCCGGGCAAACCAGATTCTCAATATAGCAGTGGTGGGTGAAGTTTTGCGTCCGGGAGCCTACAGAATTGCTCCACAAGGTGCTGGTAGCAACGGGGGAGGACAACCACCTCGGTTGACAGACGCAATTTCTACCGCGGGGGGAATCAAACCTTTAGCTAATATTAACAGGGTTCAAGTGCGCCGCAAAACCCGCAGTGGCTTGAAAGAAACTATCCAGATAGACTTGTCGGAACTTATCCAAGAGGGAGATCTAGATCGGGATTTAATTTTACAGGATGGAGACACCATTGTGGTGCCCACCAACGAAGATTTTGCCGTGGCTGACACTCGCATTTTAACTGATCCCACCATTGGGATCCAGGCTCAATCCATCAATATCCTGGTAACAGGTGAAGTTTTTCGTCCCGGTTCCTACGAAGTTAGCGGAATCAATAGGACGGGAGGTAATAATAACAATAACAATAATGTTGGTGGGAGACTTCCCCGACTAACCCAGGCAATTGCCACCGCAGGAGGAATCAAGCCTTTGGCGGATATTCGCAACATCAAAGTAACCCGAGTCGCCAGTAGTGGGGAAGAAAAAACAGTTGATGTTTCCCTATGGCAACTGTTGCAGCAGGGAGATATCAATCAAGATTTAATCTTACAAGATGGGGATCGGATTTTCATTGCTACTGCTGAAGATCTGGACTCGGAAGAGGCAGTATTTCTGGCTGAAGCTAACTTTTCTCCTGAAAATATTAACGTGAATGTAGTGGGGGAAGTGAGACGTCCCGGTAGGGTACAAGTTCCTTCCAATACGCCTTTGAATCAAGCTCTGCTAAGTGCAGGAGGCTTCGAACGGCGACGGGCAAAGACAAGTTCCGTGGAGTTAATTCGGCTCAATCCCAACGGTACTGTTAGCAGACGTCCAATTAAAATCGATTTTACAGCGGGCATTAATGAGGAAAATAATCCGACTCTACGTAATAATGATGTAATTGTCGTCAAA
>JACONB010000110.1:0-5826 GCA_014323965.1 Prochloron sp. SP5CPC1
CGGGAAATATGGGCTTTGCCCTCGTTCAATCCCAGACGGCAGATATTTTTGCCCTGCGCCTCGCCCACAATAACGCCCTCGTCTCGTTCCGGATGCTGCCGAATCCGGATATTCCCATCGACTGGAATATTATTCCCTTCCAAATGAACCCTCGCTATACCAAGCAGGGTACATTGGATGGTCGCGTGGGCTACAATGAACAAGGCGCTGTTGTTCTCGATCCCGATTATGCCAATGCCCGTCAATATGGGGAGTACAGTTACTACAAACCCAAAGAAGCCTACGCCATTGAGCGACGCATCCAACGGGAAGAGCAACGCCTGCTCAACTATTACCAAAACTCAGATACCGAGATTGCGGACACCGGGCAGATCATTGGTGCCGCCGCTGGTGCCGCCGCCGGACTTCTTGCCGGTCCCCTGGGTGTAGCTGTTGGTGCTGGGGTTGGTTCCATCGTTGGCGGGTTTGGTGATGCCCTATCTCAAGGCACTTCCCTAGAATTGCCCCAAAAATTTGCCAAACGAAACTTGGTGAACACCTATGTCTGGACAGCTGATGGTGGCTTCTTTGCCGAAACAACTGAAACAACTGATGTTAAGAGTGAAGTCACGGCTGGCTCCTTCAGCTTCAGTGGTGCCGTGGGTGGCAGTTTCAGCACCGATGTGGAAATTTTCAGCATTGGTTTCAATCTGGAATTTGAAGCCTCAATCGGTGGTGGTTTCAGCCTCACCAAAACCAAAGCGAAGGATACAGAAAAAGCCTTTAGTATCGAGGTAAATGTGGATGTTCCCGGTGACTTACAAAAGACGGCTCCAGATGCAAATAATGAATGGAAACCGGTCTTCGATGATGATGGCAATGCTGTCACCGCAGCGGGTAAAGTGGATGCCTATCGCTTCAAGACCTTCTATCTTGATAGCTCTGATCGCAACTTTGAAGACTTGTTTCGCAAAGTCGTTGATCCCATCTGGCTAGCCCAGAGTGATCATCCTAATGCCGCTGCTCTACGCCAAGCCAACCAATCGGACAAAAAACCCCCCTGCTGGCGGGTATTCCACCGAGTCACCTTCGTCAGCCGCATTCTGCCCGATTTCCCCGACAAAACCGCCCCCAGCCTTGAGAAGACCCTGAAAGCGGAGAACATCGACAGTAACTGGCAACTGATCCAGAAGCTCGATCCCTTTGTTCGCAATAAAACTCAGGATACCGCCACCTTTGGGGATGCGGTTCGTAAAGCTCTCAGGAGTTACCTCCCAGAGTTAATGCCCCACAGTGAAGAGATCGTAACCTATCTCTCCCTGTATTACGGGATTGACATTTAATCTTTTCGTGACGCTCCTGGGCCTACCCTGCTGGGTATACTGTAGGAGTGTCATTTTTGCCTAGTTTTACTCAAACTGGATCTAAAATGAAGTTAAATGTAACGATAGATCGGGATGAAGATGGTGTCTGGATTGTGGAATGTCCTAGTATCCCTGGTTGTGTTAGTCAGGGTTAGACAAAGTCAGAAGCTTTAGATAATATTAAGGATGCCATTGCTGCTTGCTTACAAGTCCGCGCAGCGCTCTTGTTACCACTTACCATAGAGACTCGTCAAGTAGAGGTCTCATCCGCACTGCTGGACTAACTGTTAGGGAATTTGTTGCTGCAATTTAGATATTAGCCCCAAACCCCAAACCTCAAACCCCACACCCTACACCCACACTACAAACCTGTGCCAATACCTAGGTTTACTGATAAACTGGGACTTAAAGGAATCAGAATCGCCAACATCAAAAAGAGAGCTAAAAGAGCTAAACCTGCCCTAGTATCGTCCGGTTCTGTTAATTCATTCAGACAAGGTTTTTCTAAGTCTCGCTGTAGGAAAATAATCACAATCCCCCAATATAAAGGAATGGGATTAGCAGGATTTAAGAAAGCCACAATACCTAAAATAATCAGAGTGGTGATAGTAGCCCTTCTAGCAATTTGTCGTCCGTAGATGCTTTGTACCATTCTACCTCCATCTAATTGTCCCGCAGGTAGAAGATTTAAGGCAGTAATAGTTAAGCCGAACCAACCCACCATAGTCAAAGGGTTGACCCCCACTACCTCACCTTGCAAAGCCGAACCCAAAACCAGTCGTCCCAAGATTCCCACTAAAATAGAATTTTGGAAAAATGGGGTGGGAATTTCAAAAGCACTCCCAGGGTGGGAAAGAATCAAGCCTACTATGAAGATGAAGAGAGATACAATCCCCCCCAGTGCTGGTCCTGCTAAGGCAATCTCGAAGAGAGCGGTGCGGTTAGGGATAACAGACTGTAAACGAGTAATGGCACCAAAGGAACCGATTTGCCAACTAGGGATGAAAAAGGGCAAACCCATCGTAACATTATATCGACGACCCCAGATTCGATGACCGATTTCATGAGCACTTAATACGGTGAAAAGTCCTAAAGCTAAGGGGAGAGCCTCCCAAAATTTACCCAGTTCGCTGAAGAAATCGAAACCTTGCAATAGAGAACTAGCTTCCAAACTAGTAGCAATAGTAGCAACGAAGAGAACCAGGGCTAAATTTTTCTGTCCTAGGGTAGCAGGTTGAGGATCATTGCTACTGGGGAGGACAACCACCACTGGTTTGTCTTCCGGACCTTCCACGAGGAACAGGCGGTATTTTTCCCCCAAACTCTCTTTTAACTTCTGTGAGAGACGAGTATGAACGAACTCTGTTTCCCCCCGCAGATTACCTTTAAAGATGGCTCCTTCTAGATAGGGAATGGTTTCTGTAGCGAAGAAGGTGTCTACCCCAAAAATACCTTGGATGATTTTCAGCTCTTCTGGGTCTATGGGTAGGCCCGAAGGTGTTATATTATCTTGCTCCCTGGAGGCAGTTTCCCTTTCCAGGGGAGTTATAGCTGGTTGTTGCAGCATCATATCTTGACCCTCAGCTCTGAGACTCCTGCCTAAACAGATATAGGCTATTACTGAAGCAACTAAAAGCAGGAGAAAAGCGGCAATATTGAGGTAGATACCCAGGATAAAGAAACCGACAAAGATGAACCAGGGAGCCATGAGGACCACGGACTGCAACCAGGAGAGAATGCCAAATTTTCCTTTTGGTTGCGCTCTTTTGTAGCCCCAAAAGAGTAAGCCAAGAGCGAGGAAGAAAATTAATACTATTGGTGTAGTCTGCATTATTTGGTGATAGGTGGTATAGGGCTGCGGGCAGGGTAAAGGGAGGCTAAATTAACAACTACTGGTAACTTTCATGGTACGTGTTAAAGCGGTGCGAAGGTCTCCTTGGTTTTCGGTTAAGAGGCGATCGCCCGTTGCCCCATCCACTCCTGTCCAGTGCATCAGTAAACCTAACTTAACTTTATTATTGCTGCGTTCCAGCAAATCTCCTGCCTCTTCCCTACTCAAGTCCGTCAGGTCGCTAATAATGCGCAAAGCCCTATCCCGGAGCTTGTTGTTGGTGACGGACACATCCACCATACGATTCCCGTAAACCTTACCTAGCCTTACCATAATAACAGTAGAAAGTATATTTAAGGCCATTTTAGTCACAGTTCCTGCTTTCAGTCGGGTGGAACCAGCCAATATTTCTGGACCCACCAGCAAGCGCAGATCCACATCTACAGGAATACTCACTTGGTCTACAGGGACGCAACTGAGATAAATAGTAGTGGCACCCCGTTCAATGGCTGCCTGGATCGCCCCTTGCACATAGGGTGTGGTCCCCCCTGCACTAATACCCATCACCACGTCCAACTGGGAGATTTCTCTTTGGGCAATAGCTGCTGCTCCATCTGACCTGCTATCTTCTAAGTTTTCTGAACTGCGCACCAAAGCACCGGATCCCCCAGCGATAATGCCCTGTACCAGTTCCGGAGGAGTACAAAAGGTGGGGGGACATTCCGCAGCATCTAATACCCCTAAGCGTCCGCTCGTACCTGCTCCCACGTAGAACAGCCTACCACCGCGACGGAGGGCCTCGCTCGTGAGATCGATGGCTCTAGCTAACTCCTGACGGGCATGAGCTATGGCTTCCAAGGTTTTAGCATCTTCTTTATTAAACAAATCCACTATTTCCAGAGAAGTTAGCTGATCTAAGTTCTGACTATTGGGGTTTAGCTGCTCTGTCAGCAAATGACCTCTGTTCTCCATTATTATAACAAGCCTTCTAATCGCTTACGAATTTCATCTAATTCCGGGTTGGACGTCTCATGTTCTGTTTTTGGTGGAGACTCGGGGTTCCAGTCTGTCTCCTCAAGATTGTTTTCTGGTGGAATAGCTAATTCTCCTTTCCTCACAATTTTACCCTCGTAACCTGCACTACGGCAAAAATCCTCAATTTCCTCAGAATCAAACGCTTCCACATCGGGGTAGGGAAAATCTTGAGCTTCCAACATTAAAGCATAGCGAATGGCGTCATCCTCTTCTGTAAACATGAGGACTGTATTGACAGTCCCCACTTGTACTGTGTGGAGCCCTTCGTTTTCCGTCCTGGCATTGTAAAGTAGAATATATACCTGCATGGTTTGATCGCTGTTTTTTCCTTTCTCACTATGCTATCCTTAATTGACGGTACAGTAGGATGGATCAAATAAAAAGACCCATGAATTTTTGATGGAACCGACAGAAGCTCAATATCTGATCCTCAATGCACTGGAAACCTTAGACTTTCTGATCCAGCAGACTTTTGATTCCGATACTGGAAATTGGTATATTCGCACTTCTAGCTCAGTTCTCCCTTTAGCAATGGTTTTACCCAGTGGTGAGGTTGCTAGAGTCAATTTATCCCAAAACCAGCCCCGAGAAAAAGATGCTCAATTGTTAATTATTGCGGCTTTGGAAACTTTGGCATTATTAGAACAGCGAATTTTAGAGCCGGATACAGGAATTTATTACATTTTTACTCCCAGTGAGCTTCTGCCTCTTGCTATAATCTTAACCAATGGGGATATTTTACCCACTTATTGGAGTAAATAGAAATGAAAGAACATACAAACTTGGAAAAGCAGCAATATCAAAGAATGATAGAACTTTCAGATTTAGCAAGACAAAGATATTTAGAGTCTGGAGGCGATCCTCACCATTCTGCCGATGATAAATATCTCACAGCAGCAGAAAAGAAGGAATTTTTTGCCTTGGGACGGCTTGTCTTTGGTGTTACAATTAAAGATAATCAAATAACTTGTCAAGGACGCTCTTGGAAGTTACCAATAAAACCTCAACTTCATGTAAATTAACCATGACTCCTACCTTAATGGCAAATCTCCAACTGAATACTTGGACTTGGCAAGGCTACGAAATTCCCTATACAGTTATGGGAAACGGACAGCCATTGCTCTTAATTCACGGCTTCGGCGCTTCTATCGGACACTGGCGCAAAAACATCCCGGTCCTCGCAGACCAGGGCTACAAAGTATTTGCTATGGACTTGTTGGGATTTGGCGGTGCGGCAAAACCAGCCGCAAACTATAGTTTAGAATTATGGCAAAAGCAAATTAAAGACTTCTGGGAAGCTCAGATCCAAGAACCCACTGTATTTATTGGCAACTCTATCGGTGGATTGCTAACTTTAATGGTGATGAGTGATTATCCAGAAATTACTAGAGGTGGAGTACTAATTAATTGTGCTGGAGGACTTAATCACCGTCCTAATGAGCTAAATTTGCCTCTCAGATTTATCATGGGAGCTTTTACCAAGTTAGTCAACTCCCCCATAACGGGGAAGTTTATTTTCAATAACATTCGGAAAAAACAGCGTATCCGTAAGACTCTCTATCAAGTTTACCACAACCGAGAAGCAGTGACGGAGGAATTAGTAGATATTTTGTACCA
>JACONB010000110.1:5833-12130 GCA_014323965.1 Prochloron sp. SP5CPC1
CGATTAAGGTGGCTAGGATTTATAAGGAACTACGTGATAGTAAATTTTACTCCATTCCCCATGCAGGTCATTGTCCTCACGATGAAAAACCTAAGCTGGTTAATGAGCTAATTTTAAATTGGCTGAGTCAATTTTAGTGTAATCGCTCCTACCACTGTCATGGTACGTGCTAATTTCTTGCCAGCCATTTTTGACCATTTAACCGTTGCAAGGTGTACAATACTATTAAATCTAAAGTAACCCGGCGCTCGTCAATCATAAAAGATTCTATAGTGCTCGGTTTACCTCCATTAGTAGCACAAGAAAAGGCTTTTTTCCCCTGAATACTTTCCTCCAGAAAATAAAGATTGAATTGGCGGTCGCCCTTTGGCCAATTCCCCATAACCTGCCAGCATTCTTCCTCTCCTAGCTTCTCCTGGCTAAAAGCTAACTTCATATCCCCAATACCCTGACTGGTAAAGGCTTTCTGTAACCCAGGGATGAAATGCTCTTGTATAAATTCAACAAAAGGTTTATCCTCCAGCTTGGGTTTCTTAGCTTTCGCTGTCTTTGCTTTCGCCTTAGGTTTGGTTTCTTCTGCCATAATTACAAA
This sequence comes from Prochloron sp. SP5CPC1, assembly GCA_014323965.1. GTDB lineage: Bacteria > Cyanobacteriota > Cyanobacteriia > Cyanobacteriales > Prochloraceae > Prochloron. Next base: position 6,426 of record JACONB010000110.1, read on the forward strand.
TTATATCTAATTTCCTATAACTCATACTACCCCAAATATAGCACTCAAAGCAAGAATTGGGTTGTGGGTTTGGTTTAATTATACTATAATAGTGCTGAATTTTGAACGATTATGGAAACTCAACGTTATCCTCTCGAAGAAATCGCCCAACGGGGGGATGAGATCTACGAGCAAAACATTCGTGTAAGAGTGGAAAATGCCCACGAAGGGAAAGTAGTAGCCATCGACATTGAAACGGGAGCTTATGCTCTAGGAGATAATGCTGTCATCGCAGCCCGTCAGCTTCGCAGTCAATACCCTCTAGCTGAGGTTTGGTTTGTTAGAGTTGGCGATCGCGCCCTTCACCGTCTTAGTTCCCGCCCGAGAGGTAGCGGTAGATGATTACAGGTGTTGTGAATTCCTACCTTGAACCCACAACTCGCCTACAATTAAAGGGAAGCAAAGGTCAGATCCAGGAAGTGGAGGCAGTTATCGATACTGGATTTAATGGTTTTCTGACTTTACCCCCTACATTGATTCAAACACTTCAGTTAACCCCAATTGGTAGCGGACGAACAATACTAGGCAATGGAACTCAAGACCTATACCTTATCTACGAAGCCACAGTACTTTGGGACCAGCGGTGGCTGATAGTAGAGGCAGATGGTGCCAATACAGATATACTGATTGGTATGGGATTACTGTCTGGGTATAACTTACACGTGGAAGTTGTTAGAGGTGGGAGAGTGTCTCTCGATTCGTTCCGGGTCAATTAGTCATTACACCAAGTAGAGCAATAGGATTAGCATTTACAATCAAGTCAATACCAGCCATAGCAATAAGTCCAGCGAGAAGTGCAGCACATCCAAACACATCCATCAGGACAGACTCACTTAATGTTATATTAGCTTAACAACATAGTTTATTGGGATAGGTAATAAAATTAGCGTAGCACTAAAAAAAAGTAACTTTGTACCAACACCCAACCTGTCATCATGCTTCTTCATTTCTTCCCTCCTTACCCACGACCGGCACAGAGCTAAATTTTTTTTTTTACCACAAAAAACACAAAAAACACAGAGTACATAGAGAAAGGAGAGAAAAGGCAAATATTCCCTTTCTCTCCATAGGTAAATGTTTATAGCAGCTGTCAGCCCCTACAAAGCTGGTAACTGGACAGAAACTGAAAACTGGTCACTGGGTCACTCGAGGTAACTGGTAACTGCTATGGGCCTTAGTAGCGGCGGCTGTTACTGGGCTTATGAACGATAAAGCTCATCATTTGACATTGCTTAATATTGTCAAAGGCAATGACCCGAATGTAAGAATTGGAGTACTCGGAACGACACTCCCGTACTTCATTCAAAACATCTTGAGCGCTACGGGCTTCAAAGAGAGGCAATTTCCACAGTGTCCAGTGGTGATCCGTAGGTTGGGGATCTTCTTCAAACTCAACTGCGGGAATAAACCCTTGGTCGAACATGTACTCGATCTGCTTGGCGATCTGCTGGTCCGTTAAGGGGGGCAAATAGGAGAGAGTTTCGTAACGGCGCTCTTTAGATAAAGTTTTCATGGACTTCCTTTTGGGGTAAACTAACAATTATTCGTTTTCAGGCGGATCAACATAGGAGTTTACTTCAGGATCGGGAGACTGGGTTAAACGTTCCAAAAGCCGACGGCGGTGTTCCAAGTTAGCCTGCTTAATGCCAATACTCACCATCTCCGGTAGAAACTCCAGCACTTGTTCACCTAAGTGTTCCCGTACTTTCATTATCCGCATAACTAATTCTTTGTCTTCTGACATAAGTTTCTCCAGATATGCTTCTCCATCCTGAATCTTATTGACGTCAGAATATTGTCGCAACCAAATAGCCTTGCCAGGATTGGTTTCAGTTAGTTGGTCTATGATAGTGCGTACCGCCTGATAAGTAAGGTAACTCTGTAAAACCTTAGCCGTATCTTGAGCAACTTTTTTAGGATACATTATTTCTCCCCGTCTCCCTAGAGACCCCTGAGCAGAGTTGTTAGTAATTAGGTATTAACTCCTAAAAACTAACAACTAACCTTGGACTAGAGTGTATCCATGGCTTCAAACTCGAACTTAATTTCCTTCCACAGTTCGCAAGCAGCAGCCAATTCTGGAGACCAGCGACAAGCTTCCCGGATGACGTCATTGCCTTCCCGCGCTAAGCTGCGACCTTCGTTACGAGCTTGAATACAAGCTTCCAAAGCAACCCGATTAGCAGTTGCGCCGGGAGCATTACCCCAGGGGTGACCGAGAGTACCACCACCAAACTGTAAGCAGGAGTCATCGCCGAAGATTTCTACCAGAGCGGGCATGTGCCAAACGTGGATACCACCGGAAGCTACAGGTATTACCCCTGGCATAGAAGCCCAATCTTGGGTGAAGAAAATACCGCGAGAACGATCTTCCTCAATATAGTCTTCTCGCATTAGGTCAACGAAGCCCATGGTGATGCCCCGCTCACCTTCCAGCTTACCCACAACGGTACCGGAGTGAAGGTGATCGCCTCCAGACATGCGCAAGCACTTAGCTAAGACTCGGAAGTGCATACCGTGGTTCTTCTGACGGTCAATCACGGCGTGCATAGCGCGGTGAATGTGGAGCAGAAGGCCGTTGCTTCGACACCAGCGAGCTAGGGTGGTGTTGGCAGTGAAACCCCCAGTGAGATAGTCGTGCATGATGATCGGGGTACCAATTTCCTTGGCGAACTCAGCTCGCTCCATCATGTGCTCCAAGGTGGGAGCGGTGACGTTCAAGTAGTGACCTTTAATCTCGTTGGTTTCAGCTTGGGCTTTTTCAATGGCTTCTTGAACAAAGAGGAAGCGATCGCGCCAACGCATGAAGGGCTGGGAGTTAATGTTCTCGTCGTCTTTGGTGAAGTCCAAGCCACCCCGGAGACACTCATAAACTGCCCGACCATAGTTTTTAGCGGACAGACCCAATTTGGGCTTAATGGTACAACCGAGCAGGGGACGACCGTACTTGTTCAACTTATCCCGCTCAACGGTAATACCGTGGGGAGGGCCTTGGAAGGTCTTCAGGTAAGCCACAGGAACCCTCAAGTCTTCCAGACGCAGAGCGCGGAGGGCTTTGAAACCAAAGACATTACCCACAATGGAGGTGAGCATGTTGGTGACTGACCCTTCTTCAAATAAGTCTAGGGGATAGGCAATGAAGGCAAAAAATTGATTATCCTCCCCGGGGATCGGCTCGATATCGTAACAACGACCTTTATAGCGATCCAGATCCGTCAGTCCGTCAGTCCAAACCGTCGTCCAAGTTCCAGTAGAAGATTCAGCGGCAACCGCAGCACCAGCTTCTTCAGGAGGAACCCCCGGTTGAGCCGTGACGCGGAATGCTGCCAGAAGATCCGTATCTTTTGGTGTATAGTCGGGGGTGTAGTAGGTTAGGCGGTAGTCCTGTACTCCAGCCTTAAACCCGGCGCTTGATTTGGTTTGTACCATGTAGTCTTTCCTCCATCAATCAAAGGCTTTGTTTTGTCTTCCGAACACTGCACTTATAGTGCGTGGTTTCGGGTAGAAACATTTTTACGCTTGTTATCTAGCTTCGCGAAAACTATGATAACAAGTCCATTAGACTATTTCTTATTTCGATTTCTCATCGTAACACGAGGATAGCAACTTGATAAATAATTTTTTTAGATTTTGATTTAGATTTTTTTTCTACTGGATTAATTTTACTAATGACCGCCCCACTTATTGAGTCTAATTACCTAGAGCGCGTCATTTGTATAAGTCCTAACGCTAGATCACTTCTTATAAGGAATTCTGGCGTTGCTGAATCATTATATGAAATAATAATAAACCGCAGAGGCGCAGAGAACACAGAGGAGAAAGAGAGAGCTAGTTCTTACTGATTCATGTCTCAATTATGCAACGCCGGAACCATCATGACAATAAGGGCTTACTTTTCTCCTGAGGCAATAAAGATGTTAATGCTGGCTGCTTCACCGCCGCAGGTAGAGGTAGAATCGCAGGTTTCTCCCACGCAGTCAACTTTCACATTTTTAAACCCTGCTTCGGAAAACCAAGCTTTGATATCGGAGCGATCGAATCCCATCCATCTATCGTTGTGCTCTGTTTTCAAATACTCAAAGTTGTGTTCGTCCAGAGCTTCCCGCCGCTTTTCAGGATTCTATACATCTCTTTTATGGCTACAGCAGGTTTTTCAACATGATGCAGATACATATTAGCAAACGCATGATTGACGGAATTACTATCCATAGGCAGCGACTCGGACTCACCTATTCTGCATTCCACCAGTCCTGTGTCTCCAATCTTGTTAGACAAAACCTCAAGCATCTCGGGAACGATAGCAATTACCTTGACCCCGCGCCGAACTAATCCCTCACTCATGAACCCGGTTCCTGCACCCAAATCTGCCGCTGTTTGTCCTGCTGCTACCTCAGCAACAGCATAGGCTTTATCCCTGACGTTTTCGGAGAAGAATCCCTTTCTCATTGTGTCCCACTGGGTCGCCACATCCTTGAAATATTGGGTACTGGTCATACTAGCAGCCCTAGCTGTGCTGATAACTGTCATGGTATCTGTTTTTGGCGATTGTTTAAATTTTGTCCTTGAGGAAAAAGAGTAAGTAGCAGTTGGTTAATATAAACTTTACCTACCACTGGTGCATTTGGCTGCTGCTGCTCAGAAGAAGATGGTTCCGCTTTATCTTTAGACACTTCAACATTAACTTCCGGTTCTGCTGACGCTTCATTATCGATAACTTCTGGTTCTGGGGATACCGCGTTCTCATCTTCTTTCCCTTCTGAGGTTCCCTCAGACTCCTCTTTTACTTCATCTTGGTCTGTTTTTGTCTCCCTTGACTCGGTAATGGAACGAGATGGATCGCCAATGAGGGAACCCTGAGCTAATGTTGCCCCCTGAGGAATGTCTCCATTAAAAATGGTGGTGGCGGTGCCAATACAGGCATTAGCACCGATTTTACCCGCACCTACTATCAAAACCCCAGCTCCCAAGACTGCACCGCTTTCGATTTCCAGAGCGCCGTCATAAGCATTTAAGACTGCTCCCATACCGACTATTGCTCCAGCACCAATGACAATTTTACTGTTAGGAGCAGCTTGGAGAATTGCTCCAGAAGCTACTGCGGCCGAAGGATGAATTGTCACATCGCCACTCACGTAAATGCGATTATTACTAATAGGTAGGATTGGTGGCAAATAATAAACTTTTACAGCATTAGTAAAGTTATCTGTGACCATTATCTTTCATTGGGGTATGCTTCGCGTGCTTTCGGCAGCATAGATGGTTTCCTTGTAGGTTGGGTTGAGGGAACGAAACCCAACACCCAAGGAGATTTATGTTGGGTTACGCCATCGCTAACCCAACCTACTATTGCCCAAACTAATAGGTAGGATTGGTAAAAAAAAAGTACAGCATTACTTAATCATTTTTGGTTACAGGACGCGGTTTAAGGTCTTTGGATAATGGTTTCCGACACCCGCCGCTTGGCTTTTGAGTCAATACCAATCAAACGGACATACTCTCCTTGGTGTTCCTGCAAGCAAGCTTCCAATGCTGCAATTACATCTGATTCCCGGTTACTTTCAATGGGGGAACAGCTTTGCCAAGAACTGGTTTTGAAACGACGCTTGTTGGCGTGTTCCGTACCAATTTTGTACCCTTGAGACAGGAGAGAGCGTACCTGTTGGACT
>JACONB010000110.1:12168-14216 GCA_014323965.1 Prochloron sp. SP5CPC1
CCGTCGCTTGGCTTTTGAGTCAATACCCAGGAGGCGGACATATTCTCCTTGGTGTTCCTGCAAGCAAGCTTCCAATGCGGCAATTACTTCCGATTCTCGGTGACTATCAATAGGAGAGCAACTTTGCCAAGAACTGGTTTTGAAACGACGCTTATTGGCGTGTTCGGTACCAATTTTGTATCCTTGAGATAGGAGAGAGCGTACCTGTTGGACTGTTTCTGCACTCAAACCACCTTGTGCTGTATTTCCCTGGTTGTAACTGCTATAATTGGAAGTTGTGGTGGAACCATTACCTAAACTTTGGCTTTCTCCTGGTCTTTGAATTACTTGCTCTAATACCCGTCGCTTGGATTTCGGGTCAATGCCCAGCAAGCGGACGTATTCTCCTGAATATTCCCCCAAAATTGCTTCTAAATCTCTGAGCACTTGACCATTTTGACCTTGAAGCACTGGTCCACTCAGCCAAGAACTGGTTTTGAAGCGACGCTTATTGGCGTGTTCGATGCCGATTTTGTATCCTTGAGCGAGAAGATTAGATACTTGCTCTGGTATGCCCCCATTTAAACTGCCATTATTGCTGGCAGCCACACTGCTATAATTAACTGTAGGTGCGGAAAGTCCATTAAAACTTTGAACTTCACCATCCCCAGGTCGTTGAATAATCATTTCCAGAACCCGCCGCTTCCCTTTTGGGTCTATTCCCAGCAAACGGACATATTCTCCTGGGTGTTCTCCAGCAGCTCTTTGTAACTCAGCCATGACTTGGTCTTCCCGAGAACCGGTAATACTGGGACCAGATAACCAAGAACTGGTTTTAAACCGACGTTTATTAGCATGTTCCGTACTGATTTTATATCCTGATTGGAGGAGATTGCGCACCTGCTGCTTGATTTCGACCTGTAAACTGTTCATAGAATCCACCGAATTTATATAGCTAGTAGCATTTTGGGCTAATTTAGTGCCCTGCTTAGAACTATTCAGTTCATTGCGAACTGGAGCAATACAAGCGGTATCTTTGGCACACTGATAGCCTGCTCGCAAAGCTTCATTAATTTCCACCACATGACTGGCAAAATGGCGATCAGCATCAGTCACGTCCGGTAACCGATCCGCTTGCTGCTGATTCGTAATCACAGCCCCAGAGGGGATGTATTTCCCTGGGGGAATTTCCACATCCTGAATCAGAGCATGCATCATCACAATGCAGCCATCCCCCAATTTGGCGTTAAAGACCGTGGAACGAAAGCCAACAAAGCAGTTATCCCCAACATAAGCTGGACCATGAATCAGAGCCATGTGGGTAATGCAGGTCTCTTTGCCTATCCAGACGGAGTAATCCTGACCATCATCCCCCTGGAACCGACCTTGTTCCAGTCCGTGAATAACGACTCCGTCCTGAACATTGGTCCCATTGCCAATATGGAAGGGAGTGCCTTCATCAGCCCTAATAGAAGTTCCCGGGGCAATTAGCACACCGCTTCCTACTTTCACATCTCCAAGAACAATGGAGAAGGAATGAACGTAGGCACTCTCATCTATTTTAGGTTCCGCCAAACTTCTCGACCAAGGAGTCGGGGGAGCCGCAGTTTTGCGGACTACCATCTCTTAATTCCTCCTAAATTCATCCTTTTTGCTATAAAGCAGGCGATTTTCTACCGTCACCGTATCGATAATCCCTACTACCATGGCATCCAGGGGACATTCTTCCTTACCCCTGTCTTTGCGGGCTGCACCACCTCTAGTGACTAGAACCCACTCATTAACCCCCGCTCCTACCGTATCTCCTGCTACTTCGTATTTTGGTACTGGTTGTCCATTTACATTCATAAATTGCAAGAGGAGCAGTTTCACTCCCGTGAGATTGGGAGTTTTGTGGGTGCTAACAACGGTGCCCCGCACTTTGGCAATTTGCATGGTTTACACTCTTCTCAGAGGTTGTGGATTGACACTTTCCCGGAATTGTTCTACTGCTTCGGTGTAGCGAATGGGCAGGACGTATTCTAGGTTTTCGTGGGGACGGGCAATAATGTGGTTGGAGAGGACTTGAC
>JACONB010000111.1 GCA_014323965.1 Prochloron sp. SP5CPC1
AAACTGGAATCTCTTTGTAAAGAGAAATCGCTCCCAATATCCATTACTAACCGTTTTTCTTCCCGTAATTCTCGCACGAGACGAGAAGAACGACCTCCCCCTAATATAGCCGCTAATAAGTCTAAACCAAAAGCGTCTTCCAATCTTTCTACTCCCGCCCCCAACCAAGCGAGAGATAAACGGGCTTGTTCAATGCGGGGCAAATACATTTCCGTGCGGCGAATTCCCGTCATGGGGGGTTCTGCGTCCACCACTGTGGTGGGACATTCGGAGCGGACGCTAAACTCTGCAAAGGCTTTATTGGTGAGAGCTAATGCTAAGGACTCTTCTAACCCCCCCACCAGGGCTACCGTCATGTTTTCTGGTTGGTAGTGAGTGTCATGAAAACAGCGCATTTGGTTGGGAGTGTGGTTCAGTACGTCTGCTTGCTCCCCTAAAATGGTTCTCCCGTAGGGGTGCCGTTGGTAAATAGTCTCGCACAAGGCTTTAAAACCAATCCAGTCCGGGTCGTCATAACAGGAGCGAATTTCTTCTAACACCACGTCTCGTTCCCGGTAAAACTCTTCATCGGGTATAGTGGCTCTTAGGAGGATATCTGCTAATAAAGATAAATTATCCGGCAAATAGGTGGCTGCCGTAGTGAGGAAAAAATGAGCATAATCGTGACTAGTAGCTGCATTAGTGACACCACCGCTATTTTCTATCGCCCAATCAAATTCTCCTGGCTGAACTTCCTTGCTACCTTTAAAAATCATGTGTTCGAGAAAATGAGCCATGCCCCACCAATTTTCCGGTTCCGCCATAGCTCCAGCCCGCACCCACACGTCAGCTACCACCACAGGGGTTGATGGCATATATTGATGAATGAGGGTTAAGCCGCTATCCAATCTATAGATATTGGCCGGAAATGGTATTTCCTCCACCAGACGCTCCAATAATTCCTTCAAAACCTATTCCGAGATAATTATACTTGTTAACCGTCCGTCGTGGTACGTGATAGAGACCCGCTGCGCCGTTTTACCTCAGTTTATGACCTGAGCTTAACCCAGGTGGGTACCGTTTGCTTTTGAGTCTTCGTTTCCGGGTACAGGCCCGGTATACTGCAACCCCAGCTTTTGGTTCCCTTATAATTCGAGCATAGATCAAAAACGTTATTGGCAATCACCAACGCAGTAGGTCATTTTTCATTGTAATCCCTTTTACCTAAATTAGCAACCCAAAAACTTGTACCATCTTCCTCTCTTATCTTTCTCTGCGAGAACTGCGCCTCTGTGGTTTAATCAAGGAGCAGTTAGCAGTTACCAGCAGTGAATATTGATTCTATCTGGAAACCCTTAGCCAGTAAATGACTACGACTCTCGGACTCCCCAGCTAGAATTGTGACATGACCCAGCTTTCTACCAGGACGGGATGTTTTGCCGTACCAGTGGACATAAGTGCGTTCCAGAGCACCTATTTGCTCTCGAACTTCCCGATAATCCTCTCTAGAATGCTCGTATCCGAGCAAATTAACCATTACCGCTCCCGGACACTTTAGACCAGGATCCCCTAAAGGCAAACCCGCAACTGCCCTCAAGTGCATCTCAAACTGAGAAGTAGAGCAAGCGTCCAGGGTATAATGACCAGAGTTGTGAGTGCGGGGTGCTATTTCATTCACCAAAACCTTATTATCAGGTGTGAGAAATAACTCAATCCCCAATACCCCCACATAGCCAAGTTGATTTAGTAAAGTAGAGGCGATCGCCTCCACCTGCTCTTTTATACTCACAGAAATAGAAGCAGGAGCTATTACCCGACGGCAAACCTGTTTTTCCTGTTGGGTTTCTACCACCGGATAAATAGCTACCTCCCCAGTCACGCTGCGACTAGCTATAATTGCCAACTCCTTTTGGAAAGGGATATATTCTTCCAAAACCATAGCCTGCCCCTGACACCGTTGGCAAGTCTTTGCCAAAGCTTCCAGAGAGTGGAGGATAAATGTTCCCTGTCCATCATAACCGTGACGACAAGCTTTCAGCACCACAGACTCCCCAAAAGGAGAGGAAATTTTCTCCTCCTCAGACAGGGCCACAAACTGAGGAACGGGCAAACCCATATCCCTTAAATAGCAGCGCTGGCTATATTTATCTAATAGAGGAGATAAAGCTGATAAACTGGGGCGAAAACAAACCCCCTGACTTTCGAGAGAGGACAGGGCTGCCAAATCGATAAATTCGTTTTCAAAGGTAATCACATCGCAACTTTTGCCTAATTCTGCCGTTGCTACACTATCCTCAATAGGTGCTAGGATTGTATCTGCAGCTACTTTAACAGCTGGATCTGAATCATTGGGAGTTTGCACAACTAATTCTATGCCCAAAGCCTTAGCTGCACCAGCCATCATTAAAGCTAGTTGTCCCCCACCAATCACGCCCACTCTTTTTACAGACATTTGATATACTAATCTACGGTCACTAGCCCATATTAGAGCTTTGTCGGGGGTAACCTATGAGACGATCGCAAATCAAGATTAAGTTCCACAAGATATGATGGAAACAGTGGGAAATGCAATAAATACTTTTATTATGCATGACTCTGCAAAAGGAGTTAAAATGAATGACGAACAACGAAAAATCTTGCAAGCAATTGACCAGGGATCCAAATCAACTCATGCAATTGCTGAAAAGACTGGTTTAAAGAAGCACTTGGTAAATTATTATTTAGAAGAGTTTGAAAAAGATGGCTATTTTATAGCTCACAGGGAATCGCAGTCTGGGGAACGTAACTTTGACTGTTTAATACTGAAAGATAAGGGTAAAGTTGCTATTGAAAACCCCGATGACTTGCTCGAGCCAACCTCAACTTCAAAATATGATTTACGAGGTGCCCAAATTGGAGGCTTCGCAGAAACTGTCAATGGTAATCAAATCAGTACGCAGCACAACTATGCCCCAGAACAAAAACAAACCTTGGTAGAAGCTGCTAAGGAAATTCAACAGCTTTTGGAACAACAGCAGCATGAAGGCTCGGATTTGGAAACAGCACAAAAGCAGGTTGCTGAAGATTTAGCGACAAAAGCTAAAGCTAATGTCACAATATTAGAGAAAAGAGAAATTAGTGAACTGGGGAAAATCTTTGTGTGATCCGGCAAGAACGGCAGCGATACAAGAACCTGTCAGACAAGTTATTCGGCTGGCTTTAAAATTAATTGAAATGCCACTTTCCTAAGAGTCCCAGTAGGGTGGGCAATGCCCACGTTCGTGATATTCAAGTCCGCTTGTACTAAACCTTCCACGTTTCACTCTAGGCGATCGAGTTTATTTTCAATGCGATTAAAGCGTTCTTCCGACATAATATTAAGAGTTAATTTGGTTTCCTAGGTTGATTGTACAACAAGCGCCAAAACAATTAAGACGCTTCACTTGTCCCCGTGATGTGCGGCAAGATAATATCTATCTTTCGATTAGCTTCATCTATCTTGCGATTAGCTTCATCTACCTTGCGATTTATTGCAGATACTTCCTGTTCAAGGGCTTCTACCTTTGTCTCAAGAGCTTCAACCCTCTTAGGAAGGGAGTGCAACCCTCCGAGAATTGTAGTTAATCCACCAACCACTTGTACTAAACCTTCCACGTTTCGCTCTAGGCGATCGAGTTTATTTTCAATGCGATTCAAGCGTTCTTCCGACATAATCTTAGGAGTTAATTTTGTTATAACTATGATAGCATATCCTTGAGAATACTGTCAAGTGCCCAAGAAAGAAAATTAGATAATGGACAAAGATTGAATAAGAGTCAAAAATTGTTATTCAATGACGTAATGCAACCCGTCACCCAGGAATAAACCTACAACGAAGCCCTAGAAAATGCAGTTTATGTGAGTTAACTATTGATTGATTCAACCTTAGAGAAAGGCCTAAACATGGGTACTGTGTCTGGAAAATATCCAAAACAGTAGGGTAGGTTTGTTATAACGTTTGGTACCCAATAATATTGCTGATTGCCCATCAAACATGGTGATTCTATTCTGTCCTTAGCTTCAGTACCAATGGTAAATTCCTTGCTAGGGGTGGTATAAATGGCATGTTAAAAATATGGCAGTGAAACATGAAAGATAAACCAGAAACAGAACCAATAATCGTCGCAACAGAGGTGCAGAAATGGTATGACAACAACTTTCACGTCCTACGGGGAGTGAGTCTCACCGTAAAGAAACAGGAAGTAGTAGTGATTATGGGACCATCTGGCTCCGGAAAATCCACCTTTATTCGTACCTTTAATGCCTTAGAACCCTATCAGAAAGGGAAAATTGCAATAGATGGTATTGAACTGTCCGGGGACTTGAGGAATATTGAAGCTATCCGCAAGGAAGTAGGAATGGTGTTTCAGCAATTTAATCTCTTTCCTCACCTCACGGTGCTCAACAATATCACCCTTGCTCCCATATGGGTACGTCGTTGGTCCAAACAGAAAGCAGAAGAAGTAGCCATGCAGTTGTTAGAGAAAGTGGGTATTTTGGAACAAGCGTCTAAATATCCCGGTCAACTCTCCGGGGGACAACAACAGCGAGTCGCCATCGCCCGCGCCTTAGCCATGGAACCGAAGATAATGCTCTTTGACGAACCCACTTCCGCTTTAGACCCGGAAATGGTGCGGGAAGTGTTGGATACTATGCGTACTCTAGCTAATTCTGGCATGACCATGGTCTGCGTCACCCATGAAGTAGGTTTTGCCAACTCCGTAGCGGATCGGGTAGTATTCATGGATGAAGGAAAAATCGTGGAAGTAAATACCCCAGAAGAATTTTTCCATCACCCCACCAGCGATCGCACCCGCAAGTTCCTCGCTGATATTTTGTAAACTATAGGGTGTGGGGTGTAGGGTTTACGTTATCTCTCAATCACCCTATCCCCCAATCACCCTATCTCCCTATCAATCTATAAACCCCTTCTAGGTATTTAATTTGCTCAACACAAACCAACAACCCAAAGAAACCCAACATCAGCAGATTCAACGGCTGGTATTAGAGAATGGCATTACTTTGATTGTGGTGGAAAACCCCACAGCTGATATAATCGCAGGGCGTATATTTCTGAAAAATGCTGGATCCAGATGGGAAAAACCAGAACTTGCAGGACTTTCTCATTTACTAGCTCTAACTCTAACCAAAGGAACAGAAAAGTTAGTTTCAGCAGAAATTGCCGAAAAAGTAGAATCCATGGGAGCTAGTTTAGGTGCAGACGCAGCAGCGGATCACTTTGCTCTGAGTATGAAGACGGTTGCTGCTGACTTTCCAGCTATGTTCAAGTTAGTTGGGGAAATAATGCGCACCCCCACCTTTCCTCCTTCGGAAATAGAACTAGAAAAACATCAGACGATCCAAAACATTCGCTCCCAACGAGAATCCCCTTTTAATGTGGCCTTTGAGGGATTGCGTTGTGCAATGTATCCAAATCATCCCTATGGAGTTTCTATTTTAGGCAAAGAAGCAACAGTTTCTCAGATAACTCGTGCTGACTTACAGCAATATCATCAAACTTATTTTCGACCCGATAATCTGGTTATTAGCCTTTCTGGTCGTCTTTCCCTCGAAAATGGAATTAAGATAGTAGAAGAAGTACTGGGAGATTGGTCAGCCCCTACTACTGCTTATCCTAAACTACAAATACCAGAACTAGAAGTAAAGCCATGTCAGCGGGCAAAACCCCAGGAAACCCAGCAATCAATTGTGATGCTAGGATATTTAGGCGATCAAATTCAATCAAAAGATTATGCTGCACTAAAATTATTATCTACCTATTTAGGTAACGGACTTTCCAGTCGTTTATTTGTCCAATTGCGGGAGAAGCGGGGATTAGCTTATGATGTATCTGCCTTTTATCCCAGTCGTCTAGACCGCTCCCAGTTTGTCGTCTATATGGGAACCGCACCGGAAAATACAGCAGTTGCGGTAGAAGGACTGGGCACAGAAGTAGAGCGCTTATCTCAAGTTAACTTAACTGAGGCCGAACTGCAAGGAGCAAAAAATAAATTATTGGGTCAGTATGCTTTAGGAAAGCAGACAAACGGAGAAATAGCCCAAATTTTCGGTTGGTACGAAAGTTTGGGATTAGGAATTGAATTCGTTCGCCAGTTTCAGGAAGATATTGCTGAGGTAACCACCGAAATGGCACGAACAGTAGCCCAGCGTTATTTAACCGAACCCTATATTTCTTTAGTGGGTCCAGAAAAGTCCATCATGTAACTTTTAAAGGAAGGGAAAACTCTAGGGTGTGGGGTATGGGGTATGGGGTATGGGGTATGGGGTATGG
>JACONB010000112.1 GCA_014323965.1 Prochloron sp. SP5CPC1
AAATATGATATTGGTCAAAAGGCGACTAAAGTCGCCGCGTTGCCTTATCCCCCGCATAAATGACGGGGGCTTGCGGCTGCCCGTATATTGTCTCGTCAAATCGGTAAAAGGTTCCACCAAACCACCTGCTGCGATTGTTCCCAATACCTGTATTCCCTTAGATTTTGGGGCTTGAAGTATCCTAATAGTACGCGCTCTACCTTCTATCCAGTTGATATAGCCTTTTTTCTTCAATATGTCCAAGCAACTCTGAATTGGAGCTGGGGATGTTTTATTCATCGCTGCCATCATTTGTCTGACTGAAGGAGCGTGGTGGGAGCTGCGAATATATTCTACGATCCAATCGTACAGTTTTTGTTGAACTGTTGTGAGGGTTTTATTCATACTTTGTTTATTACTTTTGTTTGTATTTATTAATATATCTTTAAACATAGTAATTTTTTAAATTTGAGCCAAAACTAAACCCCTAACAAACTAACCAGCAAAGCTTTTTGGGCGTGGAGCCGATTTTCTGCCTGATCCCACACCCGCGATCGCGCTCCTTCCAAAACTGCTGAACTTATTTCTTCACCTCGATGAGCAGGTAAACAGTGAAGGACGATAGCCTCACTATCAGCATAATTTAAAAGTTCTGCTCCAACCTGATAAGGTATAAAGAGAGGAATGCGCTCCTTTCTTTCATCTTCTTGTCCCATACTGGCCCAAACATCGGTATAGAGAACCTGCGCTCCTTTCACTGCTGCAACAGGTTCTTCTGTGATAATAATTTCAACCCCAATGCTAGCAAGCTTTTGAGCTGTTTGAACAATCTCCTTATCCGGTTCATATCCATTAGGGGTAGCAACACGAATATTCATACCCATCATTGCTGCTCCCAGGAGGAGAGAATGAGCTACATTATTACCATCCCCCAGATATGTAACAATCAGATCCTCCAAAGAACCAAAACATTCCTGAATAGTCAATAAATCTGCTAAAATTTGGCAGGGATGTTCCCAGTCAGTGAGAGCATTAATAATTGGTATCCGGGCATAATCAGCAAAAATTTGCAGATCCTGATGGGAGAAAGTACGAATAGCGAGAACATCCAAATACCGATCCAAAACCCTAGCCGTATCTTCAATTGACTCCCCCCTACCCACTTGGGTGACATTGGGGTTGAGGTTAATTACCTGTCCTCCCAATTGGTACATAGCCACACTAAAAGAAACGCGAGTGCGAGTAGATGCCTTATCAAATAGTAGTCCCAATACCTTATTTCTTGCAAGGGGGCAGATGGAAGCAGTTTTCAGTTCTGTTGCTAGCTGCAACAACCCTTTGATTTCCTGCCTATTCAGATCTGCTACACTCAGAAAATCTCTTCCCTTTAAATCTTTCATCCCTAATTATCATTCCAGAAAACTCTCATTATAAGTGATAGCTGATACATTTATGCGGTACAAAGCGATATAATATCGCCTTGCACGACAATAGCATCACTTGAAAAAGTGACGGAGGTATCCCTCAAAGCTGATCGCAAAATGCCTAAAGCACCGTTAAAATCACGATTGATTTCATGTCCACATTCTGGACATTTAAACACTTTATTGCCACCCAGTTTTGTGTGAATATGGCCACATTTAGTACAAGTCTTGCTGGTAAATTCTTCCGTCACATCAATTACCTGACAGCCACTTAACTCAGCTCTATTTTTTAAGACCTGCTTGAACCTATAATGGGACCAAGTCAACATTTGTCTTGCCGTTTTGCTTCTTATTTTCCTCTTTTTCTTTTTTGCCATCTGGCTTGTTTCAAAAGTGGGCAGGAAAATACATGAATGATTTTTAGTCAACCAAGAAGCTGCCTGACGATGGCATTCATCGATTAAGTTTCTGATTCTTCTTCGACTTCTTGCTGCTGCTTTCCTCATCTTTTGTCTTTGTCTTTTAGATTTGGACTTGCCAATTTTACTCATTAACAGATCCAAATGTTGACACAATCTGGTTACTTTTCCTATATCTCCAGCCCCAATTTCTATAAACGCTCTCCCATCAAATCCTGTTAAAAATGTTCTCACTCCTGGATCTATTGCTATTATCCCATCGACATTGTTAATACTTGGTTTTACCTCTTCTAAAAAAACCGCAAACCAATCCCCACACTTGGTTTTTATTATCAGCGATGCATAAGCACTGCTGATCGGTATAGGCTCGCTACTTTCAAAGTCTTTTCCTTTGGTTAATCTTGAGTACCATTAACATGTTTGTATAGTTGCTCTTGTTAAATTTGATTGTTTGTCTGGGAGCCTTGCAACTTCTAAATTTACAGTTTTTACTCTTTGAATAAGCTTGGTGCGCATCGAAAATAGCATTCTGTCTTATATGGCAAGGAGTTTCTGTTACCCATGCTGGTAAGTCCGATTGCATGATGATATTGCGTAGCTTTTGTTTGCCAATTGACCCGTTTTCTTTTTGATAAGCAATGGCTTGATTAAAACAATATCTACAAGCCGCTAGCCATTTATTCCAATCTTTTTTTAACTCTGAGCTTGGATAAATTCTTATCTTCTTCGACCTCAGTTTTGTATCTTTTGAGTCCATATAATCTGCTACTGAAGCAGTGTAGTATAGCGAGGATGTCTTCAACCATTTCTGCTTCTGGAGATAGGTTTTTCTCGTTGAGAACCACGATTGTGCAGTCAAATTGCTCCCAGTTCCATTGATAGAAGTCGAAACCAAATCTTGCCAATCTATCTTTGTGTGCGATAATAATTCTTGCGATATCTCCAAGCATGACTTTCTCCAATAAGGCTGTAAGTTTTTTTCTTTTGAAGTTGAGTCCTCCTCCAATTTCGCTGATGATTTCTGCTGTGGGGTATAAGTTGCTGATGGCGGCAATTTGTCTATTAAGGTCAGGTCGTTGGTTTCTGGAACTAACCCTAGCATAAATGACTGTGACTCGCTCTTTTTCACTCCCAGCGGTGTAGGATTCAACATTATACCTTCGTTGTCCAGATGGGGTTTTGATGGCTTGGATTTTTCCCTCTTTTTCCCATCGCACAAGAGTTCTAACATGAACTGCGAGCTTTTCTGCGGCGAATTTTGGTTTGACATAGCCCTCAAACGATTTCTAGCTATTATAGCTCAATATATCGCTTTGTGACGCTTATCTCAAATTTAGTTTGCCTCTCAATAAATACTCAGAAATACTCAATCTAACCAATGTCTCCGAATCGACGCGAACGCCGGATTCCCACTGGAGGTCGAGACCTTTGAATTCTGCGCGCAAAGCCGCAAAGACGCGAAGGATTAATACCCACCCCCCAACAAACCCGGTCGAGTACCTTTAGGTACCCTCCAGAAGTACTGCTGTTGAAATTGTTCCTCCTGAACAGCTTCTAGAAAAGCCGAGATCCTCTCATCAACCAAATCAGACAAAACATTATTAGACCCACTCCATTGCATTGACTCTTCAGTGTGGGTGCAATTAAAACCAAGAGCACCCAGAGCAAGCATCCCCAAATCTAAAGTGCGATCGCTCAATTGTAGTTTGGCTCTCAATTGCTCTCTTCTAGCTATTTGCCCAGTGCGGCTGAGATACTTGGCAATACCCACAAGCTTTCGCCAGATTTCCGAGGGAGGTAATTGCTGGGAGGGAGGATAGGGTAGGTGAAGTTTTCCCTCCTGCTCCCTCTCCTTTGGAAATTCTTCCATCCCTATCCCGGACTCCCTCACTGCAATCAACCGCACTTCATAGCGCTCTTTATAAGTATTAAAATCTAGTTCCACAATAGCATCCCATTGCTTATCTTCGGGCAATTCATCTTTATTTTTCCCCCACCAAATACCAGGAAAACCCTCTTCTACGCTATCATCCCATATCTGAAAGGTAGTTTTAATATATTGCACCTTTTTGCCCCGGAAGTCTTGGTCATTTTCATGCCAAACATGTTCAAACCAGCAGTTTTTAATTAATAATTTCGGCACCGGATTCCCCATACCGCAAGGTTCCAGTAATTTTAGTTCTCGAAACAGCTCCTGAGATAAATCAGATACCTTAATAGTTAAATCCGCTGTGATAATAGGCATCATATTACTAAGATCGGCAATTTGCTGCCGCAGGTGCCGATCTATCCCTTCCCGCAATAGGGGAATATTATCTACAGGTAGACTCAAACCAGCAGCAAAAGGATGTCCTCCAAAGCGCTCAAGCAAATGAGTCTGAGACTGAACTAATTCATATAAATCAATATTATTTACCGAACGAGCAGAACCTCTGGCTAAGTTATCTTGACTACTCAATAAAATTGTCGGGCGACCATATTCTTGAGCAATTTGACCCGCTACTAATCCTAATACTCCCCCTTGCCATTCAGGATCTTCCAAAACTATAACACTGGTGGTAGATAAATCTATCAGTGCCAGCTTCTTTGTTACTTGCTCCGTAATTTCCCTTTGTAAAGACTTGCGACGAGTATTAGCTAATTCCGTTTCAGCAGCTAATTCCTTACAACGTTGGGTATCCCTACTAGTGAGTAACTCCACACAAAAACTAGCATCTCCTTGAATGCGACTGACAGCGTTAATTCGCGGACCAAGTCCAAAAGAAATATCCATCGGGCGATCGCCACTTCTTTTACACAATTGCAACAAATAGGCAACCCCAGGACGCTTTGTTTGCTGTAGCTTTTCAATCCCCAATTGGGCTAAATAACGACAATCCCCACTTAACTGAACCAAATCCGCCACCAAACCGATCGCCACCAAATCCAACAAATCTTCCCGAGGTTGTTGGAAGATATCTGGAAAACTAACATATAAAGCTTCCACTAATTTATAAGCCACTGCCACCCCAGAAAGATGAAACAAAGGATGAGTCGAGGCAAAATAGCGAGGATTGATAATCGAAACCACAGGAGGACGTTTTGGCAGCAGAGTGTGGTGATCCGTGATAATAATATCTATCCCCAACTGACCAGCATAATCAATTTCCTTGAGATTAGTGCTCCCCGTGTCGCAAGTGACAATTAGCTTCGTTCCCCATGCCACCAATTTATCAATTCCCCCTTCATTCAAACCGTGAGATTCTGTCAGGCGATTGGGAATGTAGTAAGTTAATTGTCCATGGTGGGGGAAAAATTCCCTGAGCACCTCCCAAAGAACGCTAGTAGAGGTGATGCCATCCGCATCAAAGTCTCCCCAGATAGCAACTTTTTCCCCCTCTCTACGAGCCTGTTCCAAGCGTATGACAGCCCATTTCATCTCCTGTCCAAAAGCAAAAGGACTGGTGGGTTGATAGGCAGAAGGATCCATAAAACTAGCTAATTGTTCCCTAGTCCTAATACCTCGCTGCCACAACAATTGAGCCACATAATCACCATGGGTAGCTTGAGGATAAGATTGGACAGCTTTGAGGAACCATTGGGGTACTTCCTCAAGTGGCAAAACTCGCCATAATATTCCCATATCGTCAACTCTGCTTTATTTGATTATAATAGAGACGTCTAAGTTATCAAAACTGCAACAGCCAAGAAAATGGAAGCTATACCATTAACCATTCCCAGTCTAACACCAAAAGGATTTGTGGAACTTTGCCAAGCCAATCAAGATCTAAACTTAGAAAGAGATGCAGCAGGAGAAGTAATTCTGATGTCCCCTACCTTTCCTTGGACTGGTCAACAAAACTTTAGCTTATATGTTCAACTTGGAATTTGGATTGACAGAACAGGCTTGGGTATTGGCTTTGACTCTTCTACTGGCTTTACTCTACCAAATGGAGCGGTAAGATCCCCAGATGTTTCTTGGGTAAGTAATGAGCATTGGAGAAGATTAACTGAAAGTCAAAAAAAGGAGGAGTTTTCACCCCTAGCTCCCGATTTTGTTGTAGAATTGCGCTCGAAGAGCGATTCTCTCCAAAAGCTCCAGTCCAAAATGGTAGAATATAGAGAGAATGGAGTCAAGTTAGGTTGGTTAATCGATTCTGGTAATAAGCGGGTCGAAATATATCGTCCGAGTCTAGATGTAGAAGTTTTGACATCTCCAACAAACCTCTCTGGAGAAAATATATTGCCGGGCTTTGTGTTAAATTTAGAAAAGATTTGGTGAGAGGAGAGGCTAATATTTATTTATGCATTACTAACATATCATAAATAGTTACTACAAAGATTGCGAAGATGGGGATAAGTTTTGTAAAACAATCCCCCGTACCCCCAATCCTCCCATCAGACTTAATCTTCATGGTCTTCAAATGGATCGCTCAAAGAAGCGGAAGGAGGTCCGAAAGCAGTGTAGATAGAGATTGCAGT
>JACONB010000113.1 GCA_014323965.1 Prochloron sp. SP5CPC1
GGTGATTGCACAGTTTCTAATGATACTATAACCAGCAAGGATTGCAGGATGAATGCCAGAAGCACTGAGCCTCAGGATCCACCCCAAAATCCCACTACTGGCGTCAGCCCCAAGCCCGTAGATTCTTTTCCCGACCCCGATCGCCGTCCCTATGGTTTCCGGCTCAAGAATGGCGCAGTGCTCTATCGTGGCTCAACGCTAACTGCGGATACCGACGTTACTGCTGGAATGTCCTTTATTAGCGACAACCCGATTTACATTCAGGGAAATTTCAACTTACATAGTACCGATGGAACTACAGATAATCTCATTGAGGAGTTCAAGGGTAGTGATGATAAAGGCAAGCTAAAAGATAATTTTAGCAATTTTTATAAACGTGAAAATTTGAACAATAAATTTGCCAGGAATAATCAAGATACTTGGCGACCAACAGAAATTTTTGGGGACGCAGTAACAATTCTCTCCAATGATTTCGGCGATGGTTACATAAATAGCCGTCAACCCGTATCCCGAGTTGATCGCAATGGAAATATGTCTGGATCAGGTAACAGTCGGCTTCAATTTAAAGACCTATGGCCAGATAATTTCAGTAAAGCAAGTAAAGTTAGAGTAAATGCAGTCATAGTTAGCGGTATCGTACCTTCCCGTGGCTTGCAATTCTCAGGAGGGTTACGCACTTTAGCTCGGTTCATAGAAGATTGGGATGATGTCTCAGTGTATATTCAAGGATCTTTCCTCCAGGTAAATTTTAATACTTATGCTACCGGTCCCGCTGAGTATGACGCATGGAACGTTTCCAGAGTAGCTATTGATGATAGTCCCGTTCTTCGCTTTATTAACCAATCTTATAAAGCTCCCACCCGCAAATGGGGCTACGATGTAGCACTCCAGTACCGACCACCAGCACCAGTTTCTGACCGTTTTGTCTCTTTAGGCAGTCCTCGCAATGAATTCTACCAGGAAATGCCCCCGGAGGATGCCTACAATCAACTCTTATTCTGTGCCAGAGTCCCATCGGCGAATACTAATTCAAATGAGGATCCAATCTATAAAAAATTATGCAAGTAAAATGGAGGTGATGAAAATGGCAACTAAAAAAGGACTGGGTCAAGATTCAAAACTGCTCCAACCAGCTTTAGACTCCCAAAACAATCGGGGTGCCAGTCTTTTGGAAGTATTGGCAGCCATTGTCATCATTACCACAATTCTTGCCATTGTCAGCCCCATGTTGTTTCTAGTTGCTGCCAGCCGCGTCCATACGAGACAAGTGGAACAGGCCATGGATTTGGCCCGGAGTGAGATAGGGCTGATTCAGGCTAGAATGACTCGGGGAGTGTCTGTAGCAGATCAAGGCACCCTATTGCCACCGAAGTTAGCCTCAGAGGAAGTCTTTCCTGCATCTGCGCCCACAAGTGTGGTAGATAATAGATCCGACGCTACCACAACTGCTGCTTTCAAAGTAGATGTAGATGGCGATGACTTTATTGTGCAAACATTCCGAGATGCAGGGGAGACTTTTAGCGAAGGTTCAAATGACGAGGAATTAGCTATCTTCGATATGGGGGTGCGGGTATATTCCATTGCAGCTGAAAGCAACTTGAAAGGAAGTAAAGGGGAAACGGAGCTTGCTTCATTACAATTTGGCGGAGGATTAAAAGACAGAACCACACGCCCCCTAGCAGCTCTCTATACTGAAATAAGTCGGAGTGATTTGGAATTTTCCCTGGAGGCCTATGAGGAATATTTGAAACCAACACCACCAACACCAACACCATAAGCTAAGGGGAGATAAAATTGTGATTTTAGCACTCCTAAAAGCAATAATCGCCAAGCTTCCACAGGAAAAACCTAAAGCAGGGTTCACCTTAGTAGAAGCTCTTGCTGTCATGGTAATGAGCACCATTGTCATTTCCAGCCTCCTAGCCTTGACAAACCAGTTAACTCGAGCTAACCAACGGGAAATAGCCCGCACCTCAACTCAGGAGGAAATGAAACGTGCTCTAAACTACATGGCTCAGGAGTTGCGAGGGGCTGTTTACGTCTATAATGGTGACCAGTTGACTGGTATAACAAGCAATTTGCCAGCAAGTTTTTCCGATAACGACAAAACACCGATTTTAGCTTTTTGGAAAGCAGAACCAGTTCCTTATACCGATCCTCAGGCGATTCCAACAGATTGTACTAAAATAACAGACGACGATGAAAAAGATGATTGTAACGATTTAAAAATAGAACGTCGCACTTATACTTTGGTTGTCTACGCCCAATATACGGCAAATAATGATAATTGGGAAGGAGAATCGCGGATTATCCGCTATCAGTTACGGAAATTCAAGAGCGATGACTTAAAAGCTAACTCTACTCAATTATCTAAAAATACTGGCTATGTAGATCCAGAAAAAGATGATACTACCTTTGCCACTTGGCCAAATGATGAAGATAATAAGAATTTGCAAGGTGGGCGTCCAGATGGCAGAGGAAATACGCCAGTGTTAGTGGATTATGTAGATGATGATGAAGATAGCAATGCCAGCGATAGTTGTGATAGATTAAGTCGAGAAGATATAACTGCTGCAGAAAGAGCAGCAATAAATGCACTTACCGATGAAGCAGCGAAGGAAGCAGCAGAGAAGGATAGATACAGATACAAGATAACACCAAAACCAACATCAACAAAACCTGTACGTGGCTTTTATGCCTGTGTTAGAGATGTAATAGACAGTCAAGGGAATTCAAACAATCAAGATGTAGTGCTTTTCTTGCGCGGCAGTGCTGAGGGTAGATCAGGATTGAAACAGGATGACTTTTTGCCCTTACTGCAAACAAGAGTAATTATTCGGGGTGTCATTAATAAGAATACGGGCTAATGAAGAAAATCAGCAGCTACTCCCAGAGTGAAACCGGTTTTACTACAGATTCTTTTAGGTGCTTTAAGAAGGAATTGTCCTTAAAATGGGTTAATGTCATTGAATAACTTCCGAATTCGCAGCAGAAAGATTAATTCTTGCAATTTGGGATTTATTTCTGGACTAAACTCCCGTTGAGCTAACTCTGC
Source organism: Prochloron sp. SP5CPC1 (assembly GCA_014323965.1). Lineage (GTDB taxonomy): Bacteria > Cyanobacteriota > Cyanobacteriia > Cyanobacteriales > Prochloraceae > Prochloron. Next base: position 3,056 of record JACONB010000113.1, read on the forward strand.
TTCTAATTCAGCATATTCCGCAGCAGTGAGAGGTTTATTATCAATAGGCGATCGCCCCTCCGTAATAATTTCCGTCCGCAATATTTCCTCAGGAATATCCTCTGGGGGAGGTAAAGCCATGGCTACTTCTACCCATAATAAAAATGTTATTATTATTAATTTATCCATAAATTAATAACTTTTCTTCAAGCCATTCTATAGTTTGTTTTCCTAGGTTAGTATGACTAAGACGGTCAATTTCCCTAACTCCAGTAGGACTAGTCACATTAACTTCTGTAAGGTAACCGCCAATAACATCCAAACCGACAAAATACAGACCATCTGCTCTTAGTTTAGCACCAACTGTAGCACAAATGTAACTATCCTTTTCCGTCAGTGCTGTTGCAGCCACCCTACCCCCCACAGCCATATTACCACGAAAATCTTCACCAGTAGGAATGCGATTTACCGCCCCAATAGGTTTTCCGTCGAGCATAATAATTCGTTTATCCCCTTCCTTTGCAGCAGGTAAATATTCCTGAACCATGACAGGTTCTCTACCTTGGTGGGTGCTAATTTCAATCAAGGAGTTAAAATTGCCATCAGTTGGAGACAAATATAAAATTCCCTCTCCCCCTTTCCCTCCTAAGGGTTTAATCACCCCTGCTCCCTTTTCCTGGACAAATTGCCGAATAATGGTTTTATCCTGACTCACTATAGTAGCAGGAATAAGGGAAGGAAACTGCAAAGCGTACATTTTTTCGTTAGCAAGTCTCAACCCTGCGGGGGAATTAACTACTAAAGTCTTTTGGGGATTAAGCAAATCTAGGATATAGGTACCATAGAGGTAGGAAATGTTAACTGGGGGATCTTTACGCATGAAAACAGCATTCATCTCCCCCAAGGGTTTTAGCACACCTTGAGAAAGAGTATACCAGGGTTCTGTTTCAACTTGAGAGAGCATTGCCCAAGGTGTACTATCTACCACACTCAACTGCTCCAGCTCACACACCCAGACTTCATGCTCCTTAGCTTGTGCTGCTTCCATTAAAGCTACGGTAGTATCGTGTCCCGGATCTAGCTGAGAGATTGGATCGATAATAAATGCTAATTTCACGCTTGTGGTCCAAATTTTAAGTTGTTTGAAGCAAAGAATCTAACTGTTTGCCATATTCCAGGTCATATAAGTCATCGCAACCCCCTATATGTTGATTATCGATAAATATTTGAGGTAAACTGGAACTTCCCCCCGCTCTTTGAGTCATTTTTTCTCTAGCGTCAGTATCCCCATCGATACAATATTCAGTAAAGTGGCACCCCTTTTGGTTAAGTAATGCCTTGGCACGAATGCAAAAAGGGCAACGACTCCAAGTATAAATTTCTATTTTAGCAGCCATAATCCTGGCAAATAGGGCGGAATGTATATTTCCATTCTAGACTAAAGTGCCTCAAAAAAGATTATAACATTAAAGTTCCCTAAGTACCCCTGAAAAAGCTATGTTACCCAGAATTATCGCCACCGCTGCCATTTTCACAACCCTCAATCTCTCTACTCCCGTTAGAGCCGAAAATCTTCAAGACCTTTCCCAACTACTAGCTACCAAACAATGTCCCCAATGCGATTTGGAGGGGAGTGGCTTAGTCATGGCTAACTTAGCTGGTGCTCAACTATCCGGTGCCAATTTGAATGGAGCTAACCTTAGTCGTGCAGACTTGAGGGGAGCAGATCTGAGCGGTGCAGATCTGAGTGGTGCTTCTCTACACGGAGCTAACCTAACCGGTGCTATTTTAATCGGAGCGAAACTCTATGGTAGTGACTTGAGAAAAGCTTACCTAGTGAATGCCAATTTAATCGGGGTTAGTTTAGATACTGCTTATATGGAGGGAGCAATCGGTATTCCCAATTATGCCGGAACCCCAGAGCAGTTTCACTTCTGGGGGTTAGCAGAAGCAGAGAAAGGCAATTATAACAGAGCTATAGAACACTATAATCAAGCCCTCAGTATCAACTCTCAATTTGCCCCCGCTTACCTAGGTAGGGGATTAGCTCGTTATCGCTTGGGAGACGAACCCGGAGCAATTCAAGATGGGGAAATAGCCGTTAAATTCTTTCAAGAGCAGGGAAATGAGACTGGACGTCAGGGAGCAGAACACTTTCTGGAAGGAATGGAATTCGCTCGCAATGCTCCTCGGGGTGGAGGTGGGGGAGTAGAGAAGGTTTTGGGAAGTATTGGTGGACTGTTGCTGCGATTTTTGTTCTAACTTTAGTTTCACGCAGAGGCGCAGAGGCACAGAGAGGTGGGGAGAGATGAAGAAAATTGCCCTAGCTTTCATCGGTGGTATCCTTATGGGGCTGACAACAGCTCCAGTATCCGCTTGGTTTCTCGCTTGGGTCGCTCTAGTTCCTCTCTGGATCTTAATCACCCGCAAGGACGAATCCTATCTTCTCATTTCCTTAGCTTGGGGATTAGGTTATCACGGTTTAGCTTTATTTTGGATAACTGGGATTCATCCCATGACTTGGATGGGAGTTCCTTGGTTAGTGAGTTTGGCGATCGCCCTTTTCTGCTGGCTCTTCATTACTCTCTGGGGTGCAGCTTTAGTGGTAGCTTGGTGCGCAGTCATGAGATTTCTTTCCCTTTCCTCTGGGTTGGGGCGAATTTTGGTGGGGGTTGCGGTATGGTGTGGTTTGGAAGCAGTTTGGAGTAGTGGACCTTTGTGGTGGAGTGGGTTATCTTATACACAGAGTCCTCACAATTTGGCTATTTTGCAATGGAGTCAGGTATCGGGGCCATCTACCATCACAGCTGCAATTGTAGCAGTTAATGGTTTAATTGCTGAGGCTGTGGGTTACGGAACTTTTCGTTTCTGGAAGACTAAGTCTTTTATCATAGCATTAGGATTCTTGGTTAGTTGCCATGGCATTGGATTTTGGTTATTTAATCGTCCAGTGGATACATTCGCGGAAAATGCCATTAAAGTTGGTATTATTCAGGGGAATATCCCCAATGAAATCAAGCTGTATCCCGCTGGTTGGCGCAAAGCCATTGAGGGTTATACTGCTGGTTATGAAACTTTAGCTGCTGACGGGGTAGATATAATTCTCACTCCTGAGACTGCATTTCCTTTTTCTTGGCAATATTTGGTGGCGAGTTCGGCAACATTTTATCGAGCAATTTTAGAGTGGGGGGTACCTGTTTGGGTGGGAGCACTTGGTGAAGAAGGAGGTAATTACACCAATAGACAGGCAATTGTAGGTATTTGTTACGAGTCTGCTTTTGCGGAGCATTTCCGCCGTCAAACTGCTGCTGGGGGTGAGTTCATTATTACTGCTGCCAATAATGCCCATTATAGCAATAGTATGCCAGCTCAACACCATGCTCAGGACGTAATGCGGGCCATAGAAAGCGATCGCTGGGCAGCGAGAGCTACCAATACAGGCTATTCTGCCATTATAGATCCCCGAGGGCGCACCCTTTGGATCTCCCAGATTAATACTTACCAGCTTCATAAAGATACCATCTACAAAAGACAGACTCAAACCTTATATGTGAGGTGGGGAGATTGGTTAACAAAAGTTTTGTTGGTATTGGGCACTATTGAAGGAATAAAGGCAAAAGTAAAGTGACAAAATAATAAACCAAGGGAGCAGTGAAAACGTAACTATCGGTGCGATCCAGGATACCCCCGTGTCCGGGAATCAATTCTCCAGAATCTTTCACCCCTGCATCTCGTTTCATCATGGATTCCGTTAGATCCCCCAAAAGGCTGACAACACCAATGAGTCCCCCTAACAGCAACCCAGCAATTAGTCCGTTCAGCCAACCTAAATACCAAGCACCAACTCCTCCTACTACAGCACTACCCAGAATGCCAAAAACAGCCCCTTCAACTGTCTTTTTTGGACTAATATCAGAAAGTCGAGTGCGACCCAAAAATTTACCCATGAAGTAAGCACCGATATCTGCTGCCCAAATGCAACTAAAAGCTAGTAAAGTTAGGGTGAGTCCTCGGGGAAAACTACTCAAGTCAGTCCAGTCACCTATGCCAAACAAATTATTGCTAGCAACAGTACCGAGGGGAATAGTTTCAGGCAAAGTTACTCGCAGCTTAACCCAATAACTAGGAAGGTAGCCACCATAGAATAATCCTAAAATGGAGGTAGAGATATCCGCAATGCTGGCTAATTGGGGTTGAAAGAGCAAATAAAAACAGATAGAAGAACCTGCTAAGGGAAATATTGCGTCACTGAGGTTCGGAGCAATTGCAGCGGTAATGAGCAATAATTGAGAAACAACCAGGGTAGTTTTACCCGCAGGAGCAATACCTTTGGAGCGAACCAAGCGAAAATATTCTAATTGCGCTAGAAAGACAATAACTCCAATAGTAACAGTAAAGTACCATCCCCCTAGGAGGATCGCTCCTAAAGCAAGGGCGATGGCTACTATTGCACTAATAATTCGAGTCCAAGACATTTATAAGAATTAGAGTTTTTCCCCACTGAGAATAAACATGGGATCCACAGCAGCAAAAGTTTGATGAATTCCTCTAGTCTCCAAACGATTAACTGCTGACTGTACCACCTCCACGTTCCGTGCTTGCAACTGAGCCAACCCTTCTGAGAGGGTATAGAGACTCTCTAAATTAGCTGCTGTGGCCACTATTCTACCTTCTGGTTGTAAATATTCCCACACTTCCTTTAAAATATCTTTGGCATTCCTTCCCCCTTCCAGACAAACCCGATCTGGCTTTGGTTTCAGCTCTTCGAGACAGTCGGGCGCAGTACCTTCAAACACTTCCACACACTGGACACTGAAGCGAGAGCAATTGGAGCGAATCAAATTGGCCACTTCTTCATCTCTTTCCACAGCGATGATTGTAGCTGAAGAACAGAGCAACCCCACTTCGATACTCACAGTACCAGTACCAGCGCCAATATCCCACAAAACAGAGTTAGATTTCATTCGCAGGGAAGAAATAAGTAGCAAGCGCACTTCTCGCTTACTGAGGGGAATACCCGGCAACCGCGCAAACAAATTATCGGGAATACCAGGAGTCCTATAAGGCCAGAGCATCATATCATCTCTCATATCTCTCTTCCCTCTCTTACTCTGCGTCCTCTGCGTCTCTGCGGTTTATTAAATCCCAACTATAATATCATAGCTCAAAAAAATTTACAATCTCTTATGCTCAGAGCTGGAATCGTCGGACTGCCAAACGTGGGGAAATCCACCCTGTTTAACGCTCTCGTAGCCAATGCTGCTGCGGAGGCTGCCAACTTTCCCTTTTGCACCATTGAACCCAATATAGGTATAGTAACAGTACCAGGAAGTAGATGCCATCGTCCATGTAGTACGCTGTTTCCATAGCGAGGATATTATCCACGTTTCCGGTTCCGTGGATCCAGTGCGGGACATAGAGGTGATTAACTTAGAATTAGCCTTAGCAGATTTAACTCAAATCGAAGGTTGCATTGCCCAGCGAGTACGGAAAAAGGCTAAAACTAATAAGGATGCTCAGACAGAATTGGCATTATTAGAGCGTTTGAGCGCTATCTTAAACGAAGGGAAAACAGTACGACAGGCGAACTTGACCTTAGAAGAGGCGGCTTTGGTGAAACCCTTAGGTTTGCTCACGGGTAAACCTGTCATTTATGCAGCCAACGTATCTGAGGATGATTTAGCAACGGGGAATCAATGGGTAGAAAGAGTGAAGGAAATTGCTGCTGAAGAAGGAGCAGGCACTATCATGGTTTCCGCTCAAGTAGAGTCAGAACTAGTAGAGTTATCCCCAGAAGAAGGAGCTGACTTCCTCCAGTCCCTGGGAGTGGAATGCGCCGGGTTATCATCTTTAATTAAGGCTACCTATCAACTGTTGGGGTTGCGGACTTATTTAACCACAGGACCGACGGAAAGTCGCGCTTGGACCATTCGTGCAGGAATGAAAGCACCGGAAGCAGCAGGAGTAATTCACAGCGATTTTCAACGAGGCTTTATTCGCGCCGAAACCATTGCTTATAAGGACTTGGTAACCGCTGGTTCCATGACTGCTGCTAAGGAAAAAGGTTTGGTGCGCTCTGAAGGTAAGGATTATGTGGTGCAGGAAGGGGATGTGATGTTATTTCGGTTTAATGTTTAGAATGGATTTGGAGTTTCGCGCAAAGCCGCAAAGGCGCAAAGGAGAGAAGAATGGAAAATGAGGTAGCTAGGGAGATTGTGGATGCAGCATACCATATTCATAAGGGGCTGGGTCCGGGGTTACTGGAATCGGTGTATGAAGCGGTAATGGCTTATGAGTTAAAGAAGCGAGGCTTGAAGTTTGTCAGACAGCAGCCTATTCCCATAGTTTATGAAGAAGTTCATTTACAGGAAGGTTTTCGAGCAGATTTTATTGTTGAAAATTTAGTTATTATTGAACTAAAG
>JACONB010000114.1 GCA_014323965.1 Prochloron sp. SP5CPC1
TGTCCAATCAGTATCATTGCCTTCTGGGGAACCATGAGCTAATGCTACTGGAGGCTATCAATAATGGGGAGTTGGATGAGCCAAGATACCAAGCTTGGCTCTATAGTGGTGGTATGGCTACTATTACCAGCTATGAGGGTGAAATTCCTGTCGAGCATATTCAATGGATGGAACAGCTGCCACTATACTTAGACTTGGAGGATATTTGGTTAGTTCATGCTGGGGTGAACCCCCACTTACCCATCGAACAGCAAACAGCTGAAGATTTTTGTTGGATTAGAGACGAATTTCACAACATTCAGGAGCCTTATTTTCCCGATAAGCTGATTATTACCGGTCACACCATCACCTTTACTATACCCGGAGTCGAACCTGGGAAAATTGCCTCTGGACCAGGTTGGCTAAATATAGAGACGGGGGTTTATAATTCCCATAGTGGTTGGTTAACGGGCTTAGATATGAGTCAGGCTCTAGTTTATCAAGTTAATTCCCGCACTGCTGGTGTGAGGACAATGCCTCTAGAAAACGCGATTACTAAAGTAAAGTATGGTTCGATTATGTCTCGCTGGTTTCAGAAAATTTTCTAGTTATTTACCTCCAACTTCACTCGTTGGTAAATATCTTCTAATGAAATGTCCAAGTCCATGGAATCTAATGTTAATATTGCGTTAAACCCTTCATATTCCTTTAAGAGCCATTGTCCATCTGCTTTTTTGGCGTACTGTTGGACATAATAACTATATTGGTCGAGGAGAATGTATTCCCGAAACGTGCCAAGAGAGCGATAATAACGGAACTTTTCACTACTATCGTAATTACGGGTAGATTTGGATAAAACTTCCCCAATGAGTAGGGGGTTGGTAACGGTGGTAGTGCTGGTTCCTTCATAGATGGGTTCTCCTTGAATTACCATGATATCGGGATAGGTATAAACTCGATAACTGGGTATCCACAAACGAACATCACTCATATATATATCATAATCTTGTCCCCTGAGGGCGAAATTTAAGTTAGCACAAAAATTTCCGGCAATCTTATTGTGATTGGTGGTTCCCCCTGTCATGGGTACTATTTCTCCATCTCGATATTCGCTTTTAAACTCCGCTGCTTCTTCTAATTCTAGATATTGGGCTGGGGTGAAGTAGGGTTTTTGGGTTTGGACTAACATATCACTTTATTTCCTTGGTTTGTTGACCATGAGAGTTCTTTTGATTTAACCACAGAGGACGCAGAGAACGCAGAGGGAGTATGGTTTGGCGGTATGAGACTATTTTACAACAAAGCCCAATTCTACTAACATGGTTGTTATCGCCATCGCAGTAAACAGTTACTATGCGGACTCCAAATCAGGATACAACCTCTTTACCACGGACTGCAACAGTCAAGCGGACTACCAAGGAAACAGATGTACAAGTGACCCTCAACCTGGATGGGATAGGTAATTGTACTGCTGATACAGGCATTCCTTTTTTAGACCATATGCTCAACCAAATCGCCTCCCACGGACTGATTGACCTGGAAGTGAAAGCAACCGGGGATTTAGAAATTGATGATCACCACACTAATGAAGATGTAGGGATTACCTTGGGACAAACTTTGGGTCAAGCGTTGGGCGATCGCAAAGGTATTGTCCGCTTTGGTCATTTCATCGCCCCCCTAGACGAAGCTCTCATTCAAGTTTCCCTGGACTTTTCCGGGCGACCACATTTGAGTTATAATCTGGAAATTCCCACTCAACGAGTTGGTACCTATGATACTCAGTTAGTGCGGGAGTTCTTTGTCGCAGTAGTTAATCATAGTAAAATGACTCTACATATTCGCCAATTGGATGGCATTAATTCTCATCATATCATAGAAGCAACTTTTAAAGCATTTGCTAGAGCAATACGCATGGCGATAGAAATAGATCCTCGTCGCCACCGTGCTATTCCTAGTTCTAAAGGTGTATTATAGGGTTCGAGGGGTGAAAAATCCCCCTTCAATAACTTTTACTGATTTTTTTCATTCTGTCGTTGTGCTACCAATTTCAGAACTTCTACAATCTCTCCTTGACGGCGATCCATATTTTCCAATACCCGATAAATACGGGACTGGTTTTGAGTTAAATCAGTCATCAAGCTATAGAGTTGAGCACGATCCTGTAGGTATTCTTGCCGCGATTTTTCTACTCCTTCTCGGAATTCTCTCACTGAATCTGTTAACGCTTGGATAGAGCGAGCATTGGATACTGCGATCGCCTTTAATTCTTCATCTGTCATTTCGGACTCCTTTTTAGATATATATGATATCCTATCATATATAGCAGTTATTGCTGGTATAATTACAATATTTTTCCATTTCCTTTGCGCCCTTTTCCAGGGCGAGACTCTTTATCCAGGAAGGTGGTATATTGGTATATTGTGGATAGGATAGGTATTAGGGTTATCTCGCCTTCCATTATTCCGCCCTTAACCTAAATTGCGGACTAATAGTAAAACCACTACAGGGTTTCAATTTAATATACAGTAATATGGCGCACCGCCGCGCCATGTAAAGGTTAGTAAAAAGTATGTTCAAATAAGTATAAGCAATTGTTGGTTTTTAAAATAAATAACCCAGCGCACACTCTTCGCAGATTCCTGCGAGATCTCCTAGGGCGCAAAAATTCTAGAAGTACGTGAATATCTTTGCGTATGCAGCGCCTTGGCGCGAGACAATATAATAATAATTGTGGGATAGTTCGTTACGGAACGCTCTTTTGGTGGGCAATGCCCACCCTACCACACCAGCAATGCCCACCTTACTCAGTTCTCATGAGTACTGAGAGTTTATGAGCCTTCATGTTTTCCACTTCGGCTAAAACTGCTATTTTGTCTGCATTATTATTCTCCTTGAGTTGGTAAAACATGATTAGTGCCCCCATAATAGTCTCCTACAGCCTCAGGAGTATATTGTCCTATAAATAATGCCCCATATTTTCTCAATTTCGTTGCTAACTCCTCTGCATTTTCACAAGCTAACTCTACGTGCTCAGGGGCTATTTGTTCGCAGGCTTCCACAGCTTCCACCAGACTATCCACCACAAATATATTCCCATATTTCTCCAAAGACTTCTGCACAGAACTTTGCAGCTCAAAGCGCTCCACCAATGCGTTTAAGCAACTTTGTATCTCTCTTGCTTTGTCTTCTGTAGAAACAAAAGCAATAGCAGCTTCCAACCCAGTCCCATGTTCCGCTTGAGCTAACAGATCTATAGCAATAAATTCAGGGTTTGCTGATTCATCCGCCAATATCACTACTTCTGAAGGTCCAGCCAGAAAGTCAATACCTACTGTTCCATAGAGGAGTTTTTTAGCTGTGGATACCCAGATATTTCCTGGTCCCACTATTTTATCCACACGGGGTATAGTTTCCGTGCCATAAGCGAGTGCTGCTACCCCTTGAGCACCGGAAATACCATATATTTCTTTTACCCCAAAATGGGCAGCTATGGCGACAATTTCCTTAGCTACTTTCCCTGAGCGAGGAGCACTAATCACTACTATGCGGGGAACCCCAGCAACTTTTGCAGGGATAAGATTCATATAGAGAGACGACGCTAGGGGCGCAACAGCTGCGGGAACGGAAATTCCTATAGACTCTATGGGAAAATAGCGACGTTCCAGCCTTCCTCCATCCTCCATCACCAGGGAATAGTTTTGGGTGAGTTGTTTTTCATGATATTGACGCAGATTCTCACAAGCGCTTTTTACCGCCTCTAAATACTTGGAGTCAGTGGATTTGAGTGCTGCTTCTATTTCATCAGGAGTCAACTTGGGGGATTTTTGGGAGTAGTTCACTTTATCGAACTTACTCATGTAGCTGAATAGTGCTCTATCCCCATTCACTCTCACATCTTCGATAATCTCGGATACGATGGCGAGAGTCTTGCTATCCACTTTCACACTCCGTGCTAAAATCTCTTGAAACCTTTCATTGTCTTGGGAATATTTGCTTATTTGGATCATGGGTACCACCTTGTCGTGTATCCAATTTGTTGCTACTATATCTTATCACTCAAAGCCAGGTTCCAACAACAGTTTGGAGGTAAAATAGCTACGGCTCTGCGAATAGTGCGGGTCTATGATTAAACCGCAGAGGCGCAGAGGGCGCAGAGAAAGATAAGAGAGGGTGGGCAATTTGGGCAACGTTTGGTACTCTATAATGAGAATAAATTCCTTATTGCCCACCAGAGGTCAAATGTAAAACATAACAAAAATAACTATGTTTTTGATTAGAGAATGTGTACTAAATACACCAGGATATGTCCCCGGTGAACAACCTAAATACAGTAACTTAATTAAGCTCAATACCAATGAAAATCCTTATCCACCTCCCTTTGAACTCTTACCAGTGCTCCAGGATGAATTATCAAAACTAAACCTGTATCCAGATCCAGTGTGTAGTAAGCTGAGAGAAACTGCTGCTACCATTTATGGGGTGTCATCGGACATGATTATCACCGGTAATGGTTCTGATGATATCCTTAATATTGCTATACGCACTTTTGTTAACCCTGGGGAAACCATCGCCTTCTTAGATGTAACTTATTCCCTTTACGAAACTCTTGCCTTGGTTCATGGTGCTTCTATGAGAAAAATTCCCACAAATGGTGAATTTGAACTATCTCAACCTATAATTTGTCCAGAAGCAAAGCTGATTTTTTTCGCTTCACCAAATCCTCCCCTAGGTAAACATTTAAATCGGCAATATCTTGAAGAAACCTGTGCTCAAGCTACGGGTATTGTGGTAATTGATGAAGCTTATGTAAATTTCGCTGACTACGACCACCTAGACTTGCTCCAAAAATATGACAACCTTATCCTAGTTCGCACCATGTCCAAAGCTTATAGTCTCGCTGGAGCAAGAGTTGGTTTTGGGATTGCCTCAAAATCCCTCCTAGAGCAGATGAATAAGGTTCGAGATTCCTACAACGTGGATCGACTTGCACAAGCTTTGGCAACTGCTGCTTTCCAACACCAGGATAAGTACCAGCAAATCTGGGATAAAATCCGGCAAACCAGAAAACGCTTAATCACGTCTCTGAGGGATTTGGATTTTTTTGTCTTTGATTCTGAAGCCAACTTTGTCTTAGCTTCTCCAAAATGGATACCAGCCTCACAACTTTACACCCAGTTACGGGAAAAGAAAGTCTTAGTTCGTTACTTTAACCATCCTCGTATCCTGGATTATGTCAGGATTTCCGTGGGAACAGATCCAGAAATCCATCGTCTTCTGGAAACTATTCAATACCTCAAAGCACAGAGGGCATAGATAATGAAGGATTTGACAGCTAGTATCAATCTAGCAGAGAAATTAGCTCAAGTATCTGGGGAAATAATTTGCCAATATTTTAGAAAACCTAACCTGCAAACGGAAACGAAACCAGGGGAAGTGTCTAATATGGCAACTGTTGTGGATAAAGAAGCGGAAAATGCCATGGTGCAAGTTATTTTAAAAGAAGCACCGGAAGACGGAATCATTCGAGAGGAAGGAGATAATATCCCCTCGAAAAATGGTCGCTACTGGGTTCTGGATCCCATCGATGGCACCTCCTCTTTCGTCAAAGGGCTCCCTATATTTGGTACCCTCATTGGTTTAGTGGAGCTGGAAAGCAACACGCCTCTTTTAGGGATGGTGAACCAACCAATCCTGCAAGAAAGCTGGCTGGGAGTGCAAGGGAAAACAACCTTATTTAATAATAAACCCATTACCAATTCCTATGGTAAACTATCTAATAGTAAGTTGGAAGAAGCTTGTCTCACTTCCACAACTCCCCTCATGTTTAGAACAGAAGAGGAGAAGGCGATCGCCCAAAAATGTCAAGAAGTTTGTCAACGGACAGCTTTTGGGGGAGATTGTTATAACTATCTATCTCTTGCTGCTAGTTGGAGTTCCATCCCAATGGTTATCCTAGAGTCGGATATGCAGTATTATGATTTCTGTGCTCTTATCCCCATTATAAAAGGAAGTGGTGCAGTTATCACCGATTGGTATGGGAACAAATTAACCCACAAATCCACTCAAGTATTAGCTGCTTCTAATCCCTGGTTATGGGAGCAGACACTTGAAATTATAGCCCGAATGTAGGTTGGGTAGAACGAAGTGAAACCCAACAAAGCCAAGAAATGTTGGGTTTCGTGCCTCAACCCAACTACGGGCTGGTTATGGGAGCAGACACTTGAAATTATAGCCCATTTGTAGGTTGGGTAGAACGAAGTGAAACCCAACAAAGCCTGGGTTTCGTGCCTCAACCCAACCTACGGGCTGGTTATGGGAGCAGATATTTGAAATTATAGCCCATTTGTAGAGGCGCTCGGCGTGCGCCCTGTTTTTTAGTAGGGTGGGCAATGAGACCATTATTTTACCCCCTCCTTGGTATCTTTTTCCTTCATTTCCCACCAACATTATCTCAATTTCCATGATTGTATACTTGAAAAGACCTATCTAGCCATACAATGCGAAAAATTGCTTCATCCTTATAACCAACCATTGGAGCTAACCCATTAAAGCGGAATGCGATGAGAGGTACATCTTCAGTGATGTGCTTGGAAATAGCAACCCGGAAGCGATTTCGGTCAATTATTTCGTATCCGACTCCATGACGGGGTGCTCAACGTTTGCTGTTTCCAAGATAATTGACTGAGTTTATATAAAGTAGAAGCCAATGCTGCTTTCTCGTCTTTGTCACACCTATCTAAACCGTGTGTTTTATCAAGATACCGAAAACAGAAGACTGGGGGTTCCAAGTCATAATTTGGTGTACTTTGTATTTGTTGAGGTGGAGCAATACGCTTTCCCTTTCGAGATTCTTTGCGCTTTATCTTTTTTGGCATTGCTACTTAATAAGTTGAGTCTCAAAATACCCTTTCATCAATGAGTGGGATATCTCTTCAGTAAGAGGAGTTGTCTTCCAAGGTGGCTCTTGATGAGTAAAGCGCATTAGCATTGGGGCAGTGTACTGTCCATAGACTTCATAAACCTCATCCAGTAACTCCTGGGTATCGGTATCGTATTTATCTATATCAAAATCATCGGGCTGTGAGAGGGGGTTGGATTTGTATTGTTTATAGATATGGTATACTTCGGGTACAACAGGACCGTATTGCCAAGCTTCTATTTGTTCACCAAATAGTGGCTTGTCATATAGGGCTAGATAGAAACCCTGAGCATAGTAAAGTAACTTTTGAAGTTTCAGATTAGTAATCAGATCCTCTTCTTCAGGAGAAGCAAGTGTAATAAAGTATCTAGCGATGTCTAGAGCATTATACATGGCAGCAACTTATCTTGAGGGTTAGAGCTATCAATTATATCAGCATTGTGCCGTATCCAGGGCAAACGCATCTAAATTATAAAAGCCTTACTCAGAAACGATTTGACAATTAATGAGCAAAAATACTCATAGCCTGAATCTGGTATCCAGTAGGCATTTCAAAATAAGATCCGTTTATCCTGGATTCCTATCCATTACCATGGTATAATTTACCGAGTTGGTGCTGCTTCAGCTTGTAACTCTTGGATTCTCACAATGTGGTTCAGAGCAACATGTTCGGAATGTTCAGGAACGCCATTTTCGTAACCAACTCCGATAATGATCCGAGAACGGAAAACAATCACCTGGTCTGGATGAACAATATCATAGGTTTTTCCCCCTGTAAGGTGGATGCGATATGGTTCAAATGGCTGTCTGCGGGTAAACTCCCGTAAATCTTCTGGCCTCATTTACTCAAACTTGAAATAGTTACATGCTCATCATAGCATTTGCTTAGTACGAGAGGTATTCATGAAAACCACAAATATATCCACGGATCTTGCTTCTCTTTCCAAGCTAATAGAGAAAGTACAGATGGGAGAACAAGTTATCATAACCAAAGCAGGTAAACCAGTTGCACTACTTGTACCTTATAAAGAAAACTCCAGCCCGAGAGAACCAGGTGGAAGTTGGGAAGGAAAAGTTTGGATGGCGGAGGATTTTGATGAAACTCCCCAGGAAGTGATTGAGTCTTTTTATGGCAATAGGGAATCTTAAATGAATTTACTTGTGGATACACATGTCGTTATCTGGTATTTTAGTAATAGTTATGAACTATCCAAGCAAGCAAAAGAAGCTATTAATGAAGGAGGAAACCTGGTTTTTGTAAGTGCGGCTACCTCGTGGGAAATAGCCATTAAAAGAGGGCTAGGCAAATTAAAAGCACCAAATAATTTTGAAGAAGAAATGCTGCGTCATAGATTTGATCCTTTGAACATTACAATTAGTCATACATTAGCCGTCGAGAATCTCCCATTTCATCATAATAATCCATTTGACAGGTTACTTATTGCTCAGGCAAAGATGGAAAATCTATCACTTGTCACTAGGGATAAGAATATCATGAAATATGATGTATCTACCATCTTGGCCTAGTTTTCAGAGGAAGTTGGGAGAGTAGAATAAAGGATTGAGCAAATGTCACTAATTATGACCCGGTGCGAAGCACCGGATCCGCGCTACGCGCGGATCGCTCCAGACAACCGATGATGTCGTGGGCAAGGTTGGGTGGTTTGAGGTAGAGAATTAGGGAAAATTTATCTTGCCCACCCTACGGTATAGAACTACCTACACCTTTAGATATGTCGATCTGCAAGTATTTCCAAAGCCCGGTCCGTGCATCCCATTAACCACAAGCCTGACATCCCGGATTTATCCCCCAATAAAATTCGCCGTCGGGTGCGGAAACTTTCCTCCTCTAAATAGGCTCCCAACAAAATTCGTTGTAGATTGGGATTCCAAATCCCCGTTCTCCCGTGAAGGACTCGCCAGTTGTCTACCACCAATACCTGTCCTGGAGCCAGCAAAAATTCGGCATTATATTCGGGGTCTTGCAACAGTTGAGAAAATCGGCGATAGGCTGCCAATAGGTCATGAATCTTATCGTCAGAAACCTCTAGAGGTATCCGTGTATTGTGGTTGTACTTAATCTGATACACCTGCCCATTTTCATTCAAATTAATTACATGGTTGTGCCGATAAGCGTCCCATTGGTATTTCCGCGCACTGGATTCATTCTCCGA